>CAXYUL010000203.1:0-3918 GCA_964292095.1 uncultured Bacteroidales bacterium
CTACAAGTAAAGAACCAGTAAATTTGCTTATTTTTTCTTTAGCATATTGCAGTTTAATTGTTAATGTCTTTTTGTTTTCGCTAGGAGAATCATACATAGCATCCAACATTATCGCCTCACAAATAGAGCGTAAGCCCCTTGCTCCTAAATTATATTCTAAAGCTGTATCAACTATAAAATCTAAAACATCATTTTCTATCTTAAGTTTTACTCCATCTAGCTCAAATAATCTTTCATATTGTTTTACTAGAGCATTTTTTGGCTGTGTAAGTATATTTCTAAGTGCATCTTTATCTAATTTATGCAAATAAGTAATAACAGGCAAACGTCCTATTATTTCTGGAATCAATCCATAGGATCTTAAATCTTGTGGAGACACATATTTTAATAGATCATTTTTATCAATATTTGCTGTCTTTTTCTGCGCACCATAGCCAACGACCTGTGTGTTTAGCCTTTGTGCTATTTTTCTCTCTATTCCTTCAAAGGCACCACCACAAACAAAAAGAATATTTGATGTATCAACCTCTATCATTCTTTGCTCTGGATGTTTTCTTCCACCTTGTGGAGGAACATTTACCTTACTCCCTTCTAATAATTTAAGCATTGCTTGTTGAACTCCTTCTCCAGACACGTCTCTTGTTATAGAAGGATTATCACTTTTTCTAGCTATTTTATCAATTTCATCTATAAAGACTATACCTTGTTCTGCCCTTTCAACAACATAATCAGCATCTTGTAAAAGTCTGGTTAAAATAGATTCTACATCCTCTCCAACATATCCAGCCTCAGTTAAAACAGTTGCATCAACTATTGCAAATGGAACATTAAGCATTCTTGCTATGCTCTTAGCTAAAAGAGTTTTGCCTGTACCTGTTGGGCCTACTAAAAGAATATTAGATTTTTCTAAATCTAAGTCATCTTTTTCTTTACTTGCAACATGATTAATTCTCTTATAGTGATTATAAACAGCAACAGATAAAAACTTTTTAGCCTCATCTTGACCTATAACATAATTATCCAAAAAAGCTGTTATCTCTTTAGGTTTAAGTAAGTTTAGTGCTGTCTTTTTTGTTACTTTAAATTGTGCTAATTCTTGCTTAAAATAATCATTTGCCATTTGAGCACAATCGCTACAAATATAGCCTTTTTCTCCAGCAACCATCATAGGAACTTGAGTATCTGGTCTTCCGCAAATGGTGCATATTGCATCCTCTTGTTCTTTGCCTTTTTTCTTTGCCATTTAATTTATTCCCCTATTACTTTGTATTTTTAGTTCTACTAGATTTTGTTAAGATCTCGTCTATCATACCATAGCTCAAAGCCTCAGACGATGTCATCCAATAATCCCTATCTGCATCCTTTACTATTTGCTCAATTGGTTTACCAGAGTGCTGAGAGATAATTTGATAAAGTTCATTTTTCAACTTACCTATTTCCCTTGCAGTAATCTCTATATCCGATGCTTGCCCCTCTGCTCCACCCATAGGTTGGTGTATCATTACCCTAGAGTGAGGTAAAGCACTTCTCTTTCCAGCTGCACCAGCAGCCAAGAGCACAGAAGCCATAGAAGCAGCCATACCGGTACATATTGTAGCTATCTGAGAATTTGCCAATTGCATTGTATCATATATACCCAAACCAGCATATACACTACCACCAGGTGAATTAATGTAAAGTTGAATATCAGATGTAGAATCTGTAGAGTCTAAAAATAAGAGTTGAGCTTGTATAATATTTGCAACGTCATCAGAAATTGGAACACCTAAAAAAATGATTCTATCCATCATTAATCTAGAGAACACATCCATAACGGCAACATTATATTGCCTTTCTTCTATAATTGAAGGGTTAATATAATCTGCGTGAATCTTAGAAAAGTTATTAAGTTTAAGGGAACTTATCCCTAAATGCCCCATGGCATATTTTTCAAATTCCGATCTCATGTATAAGGAATATTTTTTTTATTTACAAAATTATTAGCTACAAAGATAATAAATAAAAATGAGACTAAGTGCAGAGTATAACAGAAGCACCTAAATTAAAGATTTTTAGAATATGACGATTGCATTACTATGGATTATATAAAAAAAGAGCGTAATCAATTGCTTTACAATTTTTTTACGCTATTACTATTTGTGTCCCGTTGTTGTCCCGGTTAGTGTAATTAAAAAGGGCGTAACTAGCTGATTTACAGATACTTACGCCCTTTTTGGTAGCGGAGGCAGGACTCGAACCTACGACCTCCGGGTTATGAGCCCGACGAGCTACCAACTGCTCTACTCCGCGATATATTTCTTAGCCTCTCTATCTCTCATCTTTTTCACATGGCATTCTCTCTATTGGGACTGCAAAGATAGTGTTTATTTCCTTACTTCCAAAAAAAATGTTAATTATTTTATTTTATTTCACATTCTTTGGCCTTTCCTAAATTTCTTTACGCACTAAACTTGTTAGTTTGATGGTAAATTAAAACCTACACCACATTACAAGAGCATAAATCTATTACAAAAAAGATTCAACTAAAGCATCTATGCAAAACTCTTTTTGCTCTCCACTCTCTAAATTTTTAAGGCTTACCTTATTATTATTCACCTCATTTTCGCCAATAATAACAAAGTACGGTATATCCTTTTTTTGAGCATAATCAAATTGCTTTTTAAGTTTTGTATTATCTGGGTAAATTTCACAATTGACACCAGCAGAACGCAAGCGTGCTACAATAGGAATAGTATATAACAACTCCTTTTCTCCCATATTAGAAAATAAGACCTTAGTACTTTCTATTGCATTCTTTGGGAACTTATCTAAGCCATTAAGAACATCATAAATTCTATCAGCTCCAAATGATATTCCTACACCAGATACTCCAGATAAGCCAAAAATACCTGTAAGGTCATCGTACCTACCTCCACCGCAAATACTTCCAATTGCAAAATCTTTAGCTTTTACCTCAAAAATTGCTCCCGTATAATAATTTAAACCTCGCGCCAAGGATAGGTCAATTTCCACATCTTGCTTAATAGAAGCAAGATCAATATATGAGAATAATTCTTCTAACTCAGCAACTCCTCTCATGCCAACTTGCGAGCCCGATAATACCAACTTCATTAAAGCCAATTTCTCTAAACTACTTCCATTCATTGTTAGGACAGGCTCAATAACAGAAATTCCAGCCTCATCTATCCCCCTTTCTAAAAGTTCCTGCTTTACTGCATCTAAACCAATCTTATCAATTTTATCTATAGCTACTGTAATATCAATTAATTTATCGGGATGCCCAATAACTTCTGAGAGCCCCTGTAAAATTTTTCTATTATTAATTTTTACACAAACATTAATTCCTAATTTAGCAAAAACCTCATCACAAATCTGAACAAGCTCCAACTCATTTAATAGTGAATTACTGCCAACCACATCTACGTCGCACTGATAAAATTCTCTGTAACGTCCTTTTTGTGGTCTATCAGCCCTCCAAACAGGTTGAATTTGATAACGTTTAAATGGGAAAGTAAGTTCGCTCTGATGCTGAACAACGTAACGCGCAAATGGTACTGTAAGATCGTATCTAAGTCCTTTTTCACAAACTTTTAACGAAACAGCATTGCTATTAGATAATTGTTCTGCATCTACATTAGCAAAAGCATCTCCAGAGTTTAATACTTTAAATAATAGTTTATCTCCTTCATCTCCATATTTACCTAACAATGTAGATAAATTTTCCATAGAAGGAGTTTCTAAAGGATTAAAGCCATACTTTTTAAAAACGCTCCTTACGGTATCAAATATGTAATTTCTCCCTGCCATTTCTACAGGCGAAAAATCTCTCGTTCCCTTTGGTATTGTTGGTTTCTGAGCCATTTTTACAATTTTTAATTATTTATCACAACTTACTAAATATTCATCAATTGCAGCAGC
>CAXYUL010000204.1:0-3890 GCA_964292095.1 uncultured Bacteroidales bacterium
GCTTCTCCCATTCTACTTTCTACTGTTTTTGCAGACACTGCTAATGTCTCGGCAATTTCACTTTGCTTTAATCCGTTAAACCTACTTAATTTAAAGGTTTCACTTACTTTATTTGGCATTTTATTTATAGCCTTATCTAATAATTTTTCTATATCGTTAGAATAAGCTAGTGTTGCAGAACTATCTTGCAAGGCATCATAGTTAAGAATTTCTCTACTCCTTGTTAAATTATAATCTACATAGGCCTTTTTGTTTCCCTCTTTTCTAAGAATATTTAGTGCTAAATTTTTAGAAACAAAGAGTAGGTAAGGAAGAACACTTTCTGCAAAATTAACTTTATCTCTGTTTTTCCAAAGTTGGTAAAAAGCTTCTTGGGCAACGTTTTCTGCTTGCTCCCAATCATTTAGATAGCTATATACGTAGTATTTTACCTTACAAAGGTTAGCTTTGTAAGCTTCTTCAAACAAAAACTCATACTCTACATTTATAAACATAATTAGCTATCGAATTGTGCTTTATTAGTAATTATAGGGCGCAAAGATAATTAAAAAAATCACATATTAAATGTAAGCCTATGATAAGGGCTAGGTCCATATTTTTTAATTGCCTCTCTATGTGCTTTTGTTGGATATGCCATGTTCTTCTCCCATAAATAACATGGATATTCCTTTGCTAATTTTCTCATATATTCATCTCTATAAGTCTTGGCTAAAACAGAAGCTGCTGCAATACTTGCAAACTTACTATCTCCCTTAACAACACAGGTATATGGTATATTCCTATATTGCTTAAATTTATTACCATCAATTAATATGTGTTGGGGCACAACACTAAGAACATCTAGTGCTCTATGCATAGCAAGTATAGACGCCTGCAAAATATTAATTTCATCTATCTCTTTGGCATCTACAGCACAAACACCATAGCTAATAGCCTGTGCTTCTATTATTGGTCTAAGCATATCCCTTTGCTTTTCGCTTAACTGTTTAGAGTCGTTTAAAAGAGGATGAAAAAAATCTTTAGGCAGGATAACAGCAGCAGCAAAAACAGGTCCTGCTAAGCAGCCCCTTCCTGCCTCATCGCAACCTGCCTCTATTAACTCCTTATCCATAAAAGTTTGTAACATAAATATTTCTCTCTTTATAGTTGATTATTATTACAAAGTTAGCGCTTTATTATAAATTATCCCGCGTTTTTGGGTTCTTTTAAACTATTCTATTGTTTTTAAAAAAAATAGTTTTTATATTTGAAGTATCTCTTTTGAGGTAAAACACTATTAATTACAAATACAAAACACTAGTTAATTAAACCGCGATGAAAACTTATAATACACAAAATGTGAGGAACGTTGTCCTCCTTGGTAGTACAAAATCGGGTAAAACTACTTTAGCCGAAACAATGATGTTCGAAGGTAAAATTATTGAAAGAAGAGGGAGCATAGAAGCAAAGAATACAATAAGCGATAATACCGAAATAGAACAGATTTACCAACGATCTATTTTTTCTACATTACTATATACAGAATTCAAAGATACAAAGTTTAATATTATAGATACTCCTGGTTCAGACGATTTTGTTGGTGGTGTATACTCTGCTTTTTCTGTTGCAGAAACAGGAATTTTACTTGTTAATGCAAGTCAGGGTGTAGAGGTTGGCACAGAAATTTTTGCAAGACATGCAAGAAAACACAATAAGCCTCTAATTATTGCAGTTAACCAACTAGACTCCGAAAAGCAAGATTGGCATAGCACAATAGAAAGCTTAAAACAATCTTTTGGAAGTAAAGTTGTTTTAGTACAATACCCTATAAATGCTGGTCCAAATTTTAATGCTTTTATAGATGTACTTAAAATGAAAATGTACACATTTAAAGATGATAATGGAACTAGAGAAGAACAAGAAATTCCAGTAGATCTGTTGAATGAGGCTACAGCACTTCATCAAATATTAGTAGAAATGTCTGCAGAAAATGACGAGTCGTTAATGGAAACTTTCTTTGATAAAGGTCAATTATCCGAAGATGAAATTAGATCAGGAATGAAGGCCGGAATGCGATTAGGAGATATTTTACCAGTATTTTGTTTATCTGCAAAAAGGGATATCGGAGTAAAAAGATTAATGGAGTTTACAATTAATGCTTGTCCTTCTCCAGACAAATGTGAAAATGAACTTACAGATGGAACAATGGTTAAAGTAGACTCTAATGGCCCTACTTCAATTTTTGTTTACAAAACTGCAATGGAGCAGCACCTAGGTGATGTTTCTTATTTTAAAGTTATGTCGGGAAAATTAGTAGAAGGAATGGATCTTACAAACCCAGAAACTGGTGCTAAAGAGAGAATTTCTACTATTTATGCTGCTGCCGGTAAAAAGAGAGAAAAAGTATCTGAGGTTTTTGCTGGAGATATAGCTTGTACCGTTAAATTAAAATCTGTAAAAACAAATCAGACTCTTGATGCAGGAAATTGCGAGTGGGTATTTAAACCTACTAAATTCCCAGCTTCTAAATTTAGAACAGCTATAAAAGCTAAAGAAGAAAAGGATGATGAAAAGCTAGGCGAAATTTTAAATAGAGCTAGTGCAGAAGATCCTACAATTAAGATAGAATACTCTAAAGAACTTAAACAAATTATTTTAAGTGGTCAGGGTGAACACCATATAAATATTTTAAAGTGGCAAATTAACAATATTCATAAATTAGAAATAGATTTATTTGCTCCTAAAATACCTTATAGAGAAACAATTACTAAGGTTGCTAGAGCAGATTACAGACATAAAAAACAGTCTGGTGGAGCAGGACAGTTTGGCGAAGTTCATTTACTTATTGAGCCATTTATAGAAGGCGCAGCTCAAACCAATAAGTTTAAAGTTGATGGTGTAGATATGATTCTAAACATTAAGGGTAAAGAAGAATATCCATTAGATTGGGGTGGAAAATTAGAGTACTATAACTGTATTGTTGGAGGAGCAATAGACGCTCGCTTTATGCCAGCCATTTTAAAAGGAATAATGGAAAAAATGTCTGAAGGCCCTCTAACTGGTTCATATGCAAGGGATATTAAAGTATATGTTTATGATGGAAAGATGCATCCAGTTGATTCAAATGAATTAGCATTTAAACTTGCAGGTAGAAATGCATTTAAAGAAGCATTTAAAAAAGCAGGTCCTAAGATTATGGAACCAATATATAATATAGAAATTCTTGTTCCAAGCGATTGTATGGGAGATGTTATGAGCGACCTACAAAATAGAAGAGCCATAATTGAAGGAATGAGTAGTGATAGCGGATTTGAAGTTCTGAAAGCACGTGTTCCTCTTGCCGAATTGTACAAATACTCTACTACACTTAGTTCCCTAACTAGTGGTAGGGCTACTTTTACAATGAAGTTTGCAGACTACCAACAAGTACCTATGGATGTTCAAGAAAAACTGCTTAAAGCTTACGAGGCTAGTGAAAAAGACGAATAGCAATTTAATTAACTAATAAAAAGGTTGTCTTAAGATAGATTTTAACTATTAAGCTAATCTCTCTGTTTTAAGACAACCTTAATTTTCTATATAAGACAATGATTGAATGTAAAAACATTAGCAAATTCTACTCTAATCTACAAGTATTGAATAATGTTTCTCTAAAAATAGAGAAACAGGAGGTTATATCTATAGTGGGTGCAAGCGGAGCAGGTAAATCAACCCTATTACAAATTATGGGCACCCTTATGCTTCCAAGTTCTGGTAGTGTAATTATAGACGGTACAGATATTTGCAAGTTAAGCGAAAAGGAACTTTCGGAAATGTCCTCCTTCGGTTTCTTGGGCTATCCCGTGCTTATGGCTACTGATATTCTTATCCACAAAGCGCAGTATGTCCCCGTTGGGCAGGACCAGATAGCC
>CAXYUL010000205.1:0-3887 GCA_964292095.1 uncultured Bacteroidales bacterium
AATCTGACTTAGTTACTAGTGATTCTTGAACCAATTCGTGGGAATTTATCACTGTCTCTATCTCCTCTGGGTAAATATTCTCACCACTAGCACCAACTATCATACTATTTAATCTTCCTCTTATACTCAACCAACCATTTGAATCTATATAACCCAAATCTTTTGTCCTAAACCAACCATCAGAAGTAAAAGCCTCGGCAGTAGCTTCTGGATTCTTATAATAACCTGGCATAATATTATCTCCCTTTGCAACTATCTCGCCCTCACCTGTTACAGGATCGGGATGATTAATTTTTAATTGCACAAAAGGAACTGCAGGGCCAGTAGTTTGCCACTTAACTAAGTGAGGTGGAGCTCCAGCTAACAAAGGAGAACACTCTGTTAATCCATATCCAATTGCATAAGGGAACTTTGCTTCTAAAAGAAAACGTTCTACATTTCCATCTATTTTTGCCCCTCCTATTCCAAAAAATCTCATCCTGCCTCCAAACATTTTTTTCATTTTTATTCCCGACAAATAATGCAAGGCCTTTCTACCAAGAGCAGTGGTATATAGGGCAGCAGTAAACTTATTAGAATTTATCTTTGCAAGAATTGAACTCTTAAATATCTTTTCTATTATTAAAGGAACAACAAGCAAAGTTGTAGGCCTAACTTTTTGCAAAGCATTAAGTAAAATTGTTGGAGTTGGTGCTTTATCTAAATAATAAACAGACGAACCAGATGCAAATGGCAAAATAAGCGATTAGCTACACTCTAAGGTATGTGAAAGAGGAAGTATAGAAAGCCAAACATCCCATTCGAAACTTGGGCGCATTTGCTTTGCTGTTTCTAAATGGGAACACAAGTTCTTATGGGTAAGCATTACGCCCTTAGAATTGCCTGTAGTACCAGAGGTATAAATTATAAGAGCCAAATCCATAGGATCTGGATTATAATTAGTTAGCCCTTCTATTACTTGATTTTCTAGTGTTTTCTCTCCTTTTAAAACAGTAAAATCATCTATTTCTATTATAAAATCTAAATCATTTTTTGCTTGCTCAGAAAGTTTATGATATAACTTCTTTGAAACAAAAATTCCTTTAGACTCTGAATGTTTAAGAATATTATCTATTTCCATTTGAGAAAAGTCTGGCAACATAGGAACAGCTACCCTACCGTATGCAACACAAGAGAAGAAAGAGACTCCCCAATTAGGCATATTCTGACATAAAATTCCTATTTTATCACCAAATTTTACTTTATTTTTGATTAGTATAGAAGAGACCTCTTCTACTTTGCTCTTTACTTGAGAATAAGTATAAAAAATATTATTTACTGTACTAAAACACTTATTGCTAGCATAAGCATTTGTACTATATGTAAATAAATCTTTAAGCGTGTTAAAGCTCATTACTATATTTTTTTTAAGTTTAAGAGTGTAAAATATGCAAATTCTAGGCCACATAAGTCTGTTGACCTTATTAAGGGGTATTAGGATAATTAAATTAATTTTTTTGTAAATTAATTATAAAAAAATATATCTTTGCACAGTTGTTTAGTCAACTATATACCAGACAACTATTAAGCAACTTACAATTAAAGCATTTACTACTAAAAATATTAACATATTATGCAACTTAAAACTGTACTAGAAACAGCAGATTTTCTTTCCTTTATTAATGGAAGAGTGTCTGCATCTATCAATAGACAGCTAAATAGGCGTTTTAAGAGAGCTGGTCTAAATATAACAACAGAACAATGGTCTGTTCTAACCAGCTTATGGGATAAGGATAAGCAAACTCAACAAAGTATATGTGAATACACTTTTAAAGACAAAGCTAGTGTTACCCGTCTTATAGACTCCTTAGAAAAGAATAATTTAGTAATAAGGGTAGCAGATCCAAATGATAGAAGGACTAATCTTATTAACCTAACACAAGAAGGAAAAGAAATAGAAAAAACTGCAAATAAAATAGTTGAAGAGGCTTTTAAACTTTGCACAAATAATGTAAATTTAAATGATTTAAAGTTTATAATTAAGGTCTTTAAAAAGATAACAGATAATATAGAAAAATTAGATTAATCAAAGTAAGAAATAAAAATAATGAGAACGAAACTATTAAGTACCCTTTTAATCTGTGCTTGTGTTATAGGAGCACGTGCACAAAGCCACTTAGACACGGTTTACACCCTAGAGCAATTTAGGGCATTTGCACTAAGTCAAAGTAAAGAAATGCAGATTTCTCAAGAAAAAATTAAGATTGCTAATGAACTCAAAAAAGCAGCATTCACACAATTTTTTCCTAACTTTTCTGCAAATGCAAGCTATATGTGGAACCAGAAAAACATATCTTTGCTAGGAGAAGATGCCCTACTACCAGTTGGTACAGCTATGTCTGATGGAAGTTTTGGTTTTAGAGCAGATCAGATAAACAATAAATGGACAAGCGTTGGAGGTCAACCTGTTCCATTAGATTCAGAAGGTAAACCATTTAATCCTAAAACAAATCCCGAAAAGATTTTATGGAAAGACTATGCATACTTACCTAAAGAGGCAATGGAGTTTGATACTCAAAATATATTTGCTGGAGGAATTGGTTTTGTTCAACCTGTTTTTATGGGCAATAAAGTTAGGGAGTTATATAGAATAAGCAAGAGCGGAGAAAAATTGGCTCAATTTGGACATCAAAAAGCAGAACAGGATTTATTAGTAGAGGTTGATGAGGCATATTGGAGAACTATCTCTATAATTAATAAGCAAAAACTAGCAGAAAAGTTTGTAGAACTTGTTAGCAAACTCAACAAGGATGTTGATGCTATGGTAAAAGAGGGAGTGGCTACAAAAGGAGATTTGTTAAATGTTAGAGTAAAGCTTAACGAGGCAAATGTTGCTCTTACTAAAGCTAATAATGGGGTTCGCCTATCTAAAATGGCATTATTTCAATTATGCGGTTTAGATATGAATGGTGCCTACAGCCTAAAGGACGAGGATATTAATCAGCAAGTTATAGAGGAGACTAGCTTTGATATAGAAAGCGTTGCAGATAAAAGAACAGAAATTAAGATGTTAGAGGAAATGACAAATATTGCCAAATCTAATATTAATATTAGCCGCAGCAGGTTTATGCCTAATTTAGTAGTATCTGCAAATTACTTGGTTTCTAATCCAAATGTTTTTAATGGCTTTTCAAATAAGTTTAGCGGAATGTTTAATGCCGGACTGGTTCTTAACATACCTATTTTTCATTTTGGAGATAAAGTACACACACTCAGAGCAGCTAAGTCTAACTACAAAATAGCAAATTACCAACTAGATAAAGCTAAGGAAATGATAGAATTACAATTAAATCAATATTCTTTTAAAATTGCAGAAGCAAATAAGAAATTAGAAGCGGCTTTAAGTAATATTACCTCTGCTGAAGAAAATCTTAAATTAGCTTCTGAGGCGTATAAAGAGGGCTTAATTAGTGTTACAGAATATATGGGAGCACAAACAGCATGGGTATCTGCAAATTCTGAGAGAATAGATGCTGGCATAGATGTTAGGATGTGCGAACTATACTTAAACAAAGCAAAAGGAACGTTAAATATAGAAAATAATAAAAAATAAGAATATGGAAAAAGTTAAAAACACCACAAAAAGTTTATTAGTAGGCTTATTAGCCCTAATTGCATTGATAATTATTTTAGGCCTAATTGGGTTCTTTGTAGCCAAGCCTCACGAAATTATTCTACAAGGCTCTGCTGAGGCTACAGAATATAGAGTATCTGGAAAAGTACCCGGAAGAATAGAAGCTTTCCTATATAAAGAGGGTGATATGGTTTCTAAAGGTGATACATTAGTTCTGATTGATAGTCCAGAAGTTAGGGCAAAATTAGCTCAGGCTAATGCAGCTCACGACGCA
>CAXYUL010000206.1:0-3852 GCA_964292095.1 uncultured Bacteroidales bacterium
AAGATAGGCTTATCAAAAGATGCTAAACTTACTATAAACAAGTAAAATAGCATTAAATAGTAAATTTATAATAAATAAAAAACAAAACACATGTCCCCAACAGATTAATAACTTTGGGGACATGCTTGCTTAATAAATTTAAAAGTATGATAAAATTAAGATATTTAATCATAATTTCTTTTTTACTTCTAGGTGGGTGTACTCAAGAAATAATGATAAAAAGTGCAGCTGATGATAATAGTGAAAACTTAAATTCAAATGATGCTGTAATTAAAGGTGTTATTAGGGTTAAATTAACTAAAGAGTATGGAGATAATTTTATAATTACCAAAAGTTCGCATACGATAGAAAGTGGACAAGTGGCAATTGATAATTATTTGAAATTAATTGGAGCAAAAAGTATGGAACGTGTGTTTCCGTATGCAGGTGAATATGAAAAAAGGACAAGGAAAGAGGGCTTACATCTATGGTATGATATAACATTTGATAAATCAACACCTGTAAGTAAGGCAGTTTCTGAAGCCAGACATTTACCAGGAGTAGAAATAGTTGAAGAAATCTACAAACCTGCTCCTGCTCCATTTAAGTTAGTAATGGCAAACATCGTAGGTACAAAGGCTCAGGATAATCCATTTAATGACCCATTTTTAAGTGCTCAGTGGCATTATAATAATACAGGAGCTTTCCCAAAATCTATTGCAGGTGCGGATATTAACTTGTTTAAAGCGTGGGAAAAAGAGACTGGAAAGTCTAATATTATTGTTGCAGTTGTAGATGGAGGAATAGATGTTAATCACGAGGATCTTAAAGACAATATGCATGTAAACTTAGCAGAGTTAAATGGTGTTGCTGGTGTTGATGATGATAATAATGGATTTATAGACGATATCTATGGTTATAATTTTGTTGCTCGTAGTGGCACTATTAGTCCAGATGATCATGGAACTCACGTTGCAGGAACAGTTGCTGCCAGAAATAACAATGGAATAGGCGTGTGTGGAGTTGCTGGTGGAGATGGTAAAAAAGAAAGTGGCGTGCGTTTAATTAGCTGCCAAATATTTTCTGGAGAAGATAGTAGAGGATCGTCTTTGGGAATAAAATATGGTGCAGATAATGGAGCTGTAATTAGTCAGAATTCGTGGGGCTACGTTTACCCAGGACCAGGTGCTATTAGCGCATCAGATAAAGCAGCAGTAGATGATTTTATAAAATATGCTGGCTGTGATAATGATGGGAAACAACTCCCAAATTCTCCCATGAAAGGAGGTATTGTTATTTTTGCCGCTGGTAATGATGATAAAGATTATGAATCTTTCCCAAGTGCCTATCCACCAATAGTTTCTGTATCATCAATGGCACCAGATTATAAAAAAGCTTGGTACACCAATAGAGGTGAATGGGTTACAATGATGGCACCAGGTGGAGACGAGTATTATCCTAAAGGTATGGTACTTAGTACAGTGTCTTATAATAAATATGCGTATATGCAAGGTACTTCTATGGCTTGTCCACACGTATCTGGAACAGCTGCATTAATCTTATCAAAATTTGGTGGACAAGGCTTTAGCAATGATGAACTTAAGAAGAGACTTACCAGCTCACTCCTACTAGTTGATATAAATGCTAAAAATCCAAATTATGTTGGAAGATTAGGTATTGGATATTTAGACGCAGACAAGGCATTGTCTGTAAATGGAAATAAAAAACCAGATAATATAGAAAAAGTATCAGTTGAAGCCGATTACACAAGCTTAGGAATAAAATGGACAGCTGTTAAAGACCAGGACGATGGAATTGCAGGAACATATAAAATATTCATTTCTAGTACAACAAAGCTTAGCGCAGAAAACTTAAAAAACACTAAATCTTTACTTGTTAATGGATTAGGGCATAAAGCTGGAGAAGAAATTTCATATTCTATTAAGGGTTTAGATTTAGGTACACATTATTATTGTGCAATAATAGCTGTAGACAGATGGGGCCTAGAATCTAGTCCACTATTCTTTGAAGGAAAGACTAAAACAAATAATCCTCCCATATTAACTAAAAAAGGAGGAGATAATGTAAGGGTATCTGGAGCACAAATAGCTGAAGTAATAATAAATGTAAAAGAGCCAGATGGACAGAGTTGGAAATTTACAACCGAAGGTACAACCGAGGGTGTGTCTGTAAATAGAGATAAGGATATTATTACTATTAAATTTAGAGCTGTTGCTGCCGTTGGAAAATACAACTTTAAGATAATTGTTACAGATGAATTTAATAGTTCTACTAGTATGAATATTCCTTTTGAAGTCTATAAAAACCAAGCTCCTAAACAAATAAAGGAGTTTCAAAGTATTTATCTCTCTTCTGATAAAACAGATTATAGCATAGACTTATCTAAATATTTTATAGATGAAGATGGTCAAGCAATAGTTTATACCATTAATTCGTTTGATCAAAATATTGTAGGAGCAAGTATAAGCGCTAATAAATTATTAATTAAGCCAACTAATATCGGCTCTACTTATATAGAAATAAGTGCTAGCGACAGTGAGCTAAAAATTTCTGCTACTATTCATATTAAAGTTGTTAAAGGAAATTTAGTTTATTCGGTATATCCTATTCCTACTAATAATTTTTTAAATATTATTTTAAGCGATGATGTAAAGAATGCAAGTATTACGGTTAGAACAACATTAGGTAATAGTGTAATGCAAAAAGAAGTAAATATTAAAGATGGAGATAATAGGGCTATTAAATTAGATGTTTCTTCATTATCTAGCTCAACTTATATACTTTATGTAAATTCTAATGGCGAAACTTATAAGCAATCATTTATCAAAAATTAAACAAAATAGATTATGAGAAAACAATTATATTTATCAATGATTTTGCTAGCTTGCACTTTTACTATTTATGGCCAAGAAAGTAGATCATTATCGTTTTTGGAGTACAACCCAAGCACAAGAGCAGCCGGAATGGGTGGAACAACAATGGGAGATAGTAGTGGAATGTACATTTATACAAATCCAAGTGCTGTATTTAATAATAATAGTAAATATTACACATCATATAGCTATGGCATGTTCCCTAAAATTAATGAGAGTAGACAAAGTTTTCATGCTGTATCAACTGCATATAAACTATTTAATAATCACTCTATAATGTTAGGGTTTAGATATTTTAGTGGCTTATCTATACCATCGTTTGATGTTAACGGCGTACAAAAGAAGGATATAAAGCCTAATGATTTATCTATTGATATTGCTTATGCAATTAGATTAAATGATAGGTTTTCGGCTTATATTGGAGGCAGTTTTATTAAATCTTATATAGGTAAAACAGCATATACAGGAGGAGCTAGTGCTGGTGTATATTATAATAATAGTTTTAAATTTATAAATGATAAAGCAAAATATAATATAGGCTTTGCTCTTTATGATTTTGGTGGTAAAATTAAATATGCAAAGGGAAACTCCTATAATATGCCAACATCTATTGGACTTGGAGGCTCTATCTCTATGCCATTCTCTAAAAATCATATGATAAATGCAGCACTGAGTACTAGGTATTTTCTTTTACCTAGCAGTGCCGCATCGTTTACTGCAGGTATAGGTTTAGAGTATGAGTTGTATAAACTTATCTCTTTAAGAACTGGCTATCACTTAGATTCTAATAAAGGAAACGATAATAATTATTATTCAATAGGATTAGGCCTTAATATTAAATGTTTTGCTATTAATGTTTCATATAATATTAACAATAACAAAGACTTTAATATTTTAAGCTTAGGAATTAATTTACAATTATAGTTTCTCTTGTAAACACATAATTAGATCTATATAAAAAGTACTTACAATAATCTTA
>CAXYUL010000207.1:0-3849 GCA_964292095.1 uncultured Bacteroidales bacterium
CCCAAATACTATAGCTAATCAAAGGCAACTTAAAAATTTAAAAAAGATAAAGAAGAGTGTTAGGACTCTTAGTATTAGAAGATTTGTTGTGTATGCTGCAGTTATTTTATTGTTTTTAAGTGCTTGTTTTAATTTATATTTATATACGCAAACATCCAAAGGATTAAATATTACAAATAAAGATTTGCTATCTAATAGTTATACCGGAAAAACTACAAGCTTATATACTAATAGAGGCGTAAGGGCAGAACTTATGCTTCCAGATGGTTCTACAGTTTTTTTAAATTCAGATTCAAAGATAAGCTATCCGCAGAATTTTGAGGGTAAAAGCAGAGATGTGAGTTTAGATGGTGAAGCTTATTTTAAGGTAAAAACAGACTCTTCTCACCCAATGATTATAAAAGTTAGGGATATTGCAATAAAAGTTACTGGTACAGAGTTTAATGTAAAAGCTTATAGCAAAGATAAGGCAATAAAGACTACTCTAATTAAAGGGAAAGTAAGTATTTTATCTAAAGCAGATAAAAGTGGAGAAATTAAAGAAGATATACTCTTGCCTAAGCAAAGTTTATCTTATGATAATACCAAAAATACCAAAGTACTTACTTATAGTAATGAAAATATAAATTTAGATACAGAATGGCTAAGTGGTAGAATCACCTTTGATAAAACGCCACTAGATAAAGTAATTACAGAGCTAGAAAGACTACATGGATATACAATTAAAGTTAGTGACAATAGAATTTTAAGGGAGGTATTCACTGCATCTTTTCAAAATGAATCAATAATAGATATCTTAGAAATCCTAAAAACTTGTTCGCTTATAACTTATTCTGTACACGACAAACAAATTCTTCTAAGTTATAAATAATTTTATTTTGGTTTAGGGATAAGCTTTATTAAATGATACATATTTAAGAGAACGATTAAAATATTAATCTTAAACCTTAATGTATGAAATATAAACTATTGCCCTTTAAATTAAAACTTATAGTGTTTATAAGTTGTTTTCTTATCCAATGCATTTGTGTAAACGCACAAAATATTAATCTTTCTATATCTAAAGTAAGCCTATCTAAGGTATTAGAAAGCATTACAAAGCAAACAGGTTATACCTTTGCATATTCTGGAGAGATAAATGCCGACTCATTAATAGTTGAACATTTATCTGTTACAGATAAGAGCCCCATTCCCTTTTTTAACATCTTTTTTAAGCAATATGGAATTTCATATAAGTTGAAAGATAAATATGTTATTTTGTTTAAAACAGGCGGTAAAGTAGACAGTAGCAATACTCAAGAGTCTAAAAAAAGGATAATTGATGGAGTTATAACGGATGAAGGTGGCGAAACTTTACCAGGAGCATCGGTAAAGAATCTATCTACAGGCGAACTTAGCTGTACCGATGCCTTTGGTCGTTTTGCTATAGAAGCAAAAGAGGGTGATAAAATACTATTTAACTCTATAGGAATGACGCAGGCATCTATTGTTGCCTCTAAAACACTTAGTTATAATGTTATACTAAAAACAGATGTAATTGCTCTAGATAATATTGTAGTAACTGGATATCAAACGTTAAGCAAAGAGAGAGCAACAGGTTCATTTAGTGTTATAACAGAAAAAGAATTAGATTTACGTGTATCATCTAATTTAATTGATAAATTGGATGGACTAAGTCCAGGACTAAGTGTTGATAAAAACAACAAAATAACAATAAGGGGAACAGGTACATTATACGGAGATGCTCAGCCTTTACTAGTTGTAGACGGCTTTCCAATAAGTGGAGATATATCTACTATAAATCCAGAAGATGTTGCATCTATAACTGTTCTAAAAGATGCTTCAGCAGCATCGGTATGGGGTACAAAAGCAGCCAACGGAGTAATAGTAGTTACAACCAAGCAAGGACGTTCTGGTAAAGGCGTGCAAGTAGAGGCATCATATTATTGCACAGTGGGTTTTAAGCCAAAAGTTAGTGATTTGCAGTTACAAAACTCATCAGATAGGATAGATATGATTTTAGACTATTATGGTAAAGATTACGCAGAAGGATGGATTACAAAATTAGATTATGTCAGTGGCCCATTATCGGAGTCCTACTCTTTTAACGAGCTGCAACAAGCATGGGCAAGGCTTAAATCTAATAATATTCCCGACAATTTAAAGTATAATCAAACTCAGTTTAACGAGCAGATTAATAAGCTCAAATCTATAGATGGATTTAAGCAATACTCTGATAAATTACTAAGGAACTCAATTACTAATAAATTTAACATATCGGTGCGACACAATACAGAGGTAAACTCATTTGTAGCCTCATTTGCCTATGATAACCAACAATCTTACTCGCTAGGAGATGCAAACGATAGAATAGTGGTAAACCTAAGAGACCAATTAAAGGTGGCAAAAAACTTAGAATTAGAATTATCTGCGAACCTAGCCTACCAATCTAATAAAGAAAATGGTTTAGGTATTTCTTATTTTTCAAAAGGTGGCAATAATCCCTATGATGCTATTATTACAGCTAATGGCGAAAGGGCATACAAATACATAGGAAATTTTTTTTATAAACAAGAACATCAAAAAATGGGATTGAATTATGATTATAATCCTATAGATCAGGTGGAAAATAATAATGTACAAATAAAAGGGCTCTCTGCAAGACTTCAAGCTGGTTTGAGCTACAAAATTAACGACGATTTTTCTATAAGCACAAAATTTCAGTACGAGAGAGAATACTCTAATAGAGAGAATTTACAATCTGAAACTAATCCTATGTGGCGTTCTACTTTAAATGCTTATTTTATAAATGATAAATACGAAGGATTACCTTATGGAGGTTTTATGCAAAAGAGAACAGGAAGTGTTTCTTCATTTATATGGCGAAGTCAGGCAAATTATAGCAAATCTTTTAATTCAAATAAGCATCTAATAAATGTTATTGGTGGTTTTGAAGTAAGAAAAACAGTATCTGAGTATAATTCCTTTAATATGTTGGGTTATAATAGCAAAACAGCAAGTGGAACCTCTTATGATATCTTAGGTATTATTAAAAAAACTACCTTAAGTAGATATGGAAAAGAAGTATTTACAGAGGATATGACAGAAAGTGGTTCTTTGTTTCCAACAGTTAGTTCGGCAGATTTGAGGGAGAGATCTTATTACTTTAATGCTTCTTATATGCTTTTAGATAAATATGCCTTTACCGCAAGTTATAGATTAGACCAAGCTAGTTTATTTGGATTTAATAAAAGTGCAAGGAATAATCACCTATGGTCCACTGGTCTAAGTTGGAATTTATCTAAAGAAGGTTTTATTAAAGCAGATTTTTTAGATAGATTAATATTAAGAGCTACATATGGTGTAAATGGAAATAGGCCATCACCACAGCACACTGCATTTCTATCGGGATTAAGTAAGATTTCTAATGGTTTAACATCGCCAGCAGGAACAAATTACATTAATTTAATTAATCCACCCAACCCCAATTTAAGATCGGAGAAGGTTTATACAACAAATATTGGAGTAGACTATAGCTTTTTTAATTCTAGAATAAGGGGTAGTTTAGAATTATACAACAAAGAGTCTAAGGATTTAGTTGGACCCCAGTCTTTAGATCCAACATCGGGCTGGTCTGCATATATGACAAATTATGCATCTGTAAATAATAAGGGTATAGAATTTAATATAGGAGCAACTCCCGTTAGGGCTAAATCTTTTGTGTGGGATATAAATTTTAATTTTACATATAATGTTAATAAGGTTAAAAATATAGATGTAAAGCCTATTTTATATACCAATTACTTGCATCAGGTTGCAGGTACCTATAGCAGTTATGATGGAGTTCCA
>CAXYUL010000208.1:0-3797 GCA_964292095.1 uncultured Bacteroidales bacterium
ATTTGAGTCCTGCCGTCGCCATCCCAGCGAAGGCGGAGCAAGTTCGTGAAACCACTATGTGTACGGCACTTGTCAATGACGAAGGTATTCGTATCTCGACCATTGAGCATTTATTTGCAGCTCTTGCGGGTTTAGGCATAGATAACGCTCTAGTATGCATAGATAATCAGGAGGTCCCTATTTTAGATGGTAGTGCCAAACCATATATAGATGCAATAAGTAAAGATGGTTTACAAGAACAAAAAGAGAATAGAAAGTTTATTGAGTTCAAAGAAAAGATGGTTTACAAAGATCCCCAAACAGGGTCTGAAATTGTAATTATGCCAGACGATGAGTTCTCTATAGATTTGATGATAGATTATAATTCTAAAGTTCTTGGTAATCAGTATTCTAGATTTAGTAAAGAAACAGACTTTGCTACAGAAATAGCGCCATGTAGAACATTTGTTTTTTTTCATGAATTAGAGCCTTTATTTAAAAATAATTTAATAAAGGGAGGCGATTTAGATAACGCTATTATTATTGTAGAAAGGCCTGTACCGCAGACCGAATTAGATCGCTTAGCCGATTTATTTAAGGTTGAAACTCTAGAAAGAGCTCCAGAGGGATATTTGAATCATTTAGAACTTCGTTTTCCAAATGAGTGTGCAAGGCATAAGCTATTAGATATATTAGGAGATTTTTCTTTAGTAGGCTTCCCAATAAAGGGAAAAGTAATAGGATACAAGAGTGGACACAAGATAAACACAATTGTTGCAAAGATGATAAGAGAATATTCAAAAAGCATTAATAAATAAGTAATAATATAATTTATATAGAAATGGAACACGAGATACCCACATATAACCCAAATGCAGAGCCAGTATTAGATATTAAAGGAATAAAAAACTTACTTCCTCACAGACCACCATTTTTAATGGTAGACAGGATAACAGAAATTGGCGATGATTATGTTATTGGAATTAAGACAGTTGGAGTTAACGAAGGCTTTTTTATTGGCCATTTCCCAGAAGAACCAGTAATGCCTGGAGTATTAATAGTAGAGGCAATGGCTCAAGTTGGAGGAATCTTAGTTTTACATGATTTAGACGAACCAGAGAAGTATTCTACTTATTTTGCAAAAATAGATAATACAAAGTTTAAACGTAAAGTTGTACCTGGTGATGTTTTGGTATTTAAATTAACCATTACTAATCCTTTACGCAGATCTATTGTAAGCATGAATGGAAAGGCTTATGTAGGTGATACACTTGTATGCGAAAGCGATATGGTAGCTCAAGTTATAAAAAATAAATAAAGATTATATGAATAATTCTGTAATTCACCCAAACGCAAAGATTGGAGAAAATGTAAAGATTGAACCGTTTTGTTACATAGCTGAAAATGTAGAAATAGGGGATGGGTGTTGGATAGGCCCTAATGTAACAATTATGGATTATGTAAAAATAGGTAAGAATTGTAAAATTTTTCCTGGAGCAGTAGTTGGTGCAATTCCGCAAGATTTAAAATATGCAGGGGAGGTTTCTTATGTAGAAATAGGTGATAATGTAACAATTAGAGAGTGTGCTACAATAAATAGAGGAACAGGGGCAAGTGGTAAATTTAAGACTATTATTAAGAACAACGTTTTTATAATGTCTTATGTTCATGTAGCTCACGATTGTGTTATAGGCAACAATGTTATCTTAGTAAGCTATGTTGGACTTGCTGGTGAAACAGAAGTAGACGATTTTGCCATTATTGGCGGAAATTCTGCTGCTCACCAATTTTCTAAGATAGGACAGCATGCTATGTTATCTGGAGGGTCATTAATAGGAAAAGACGTGCCACCTTACGCTATGGCAGGAAGGCGCCCTCTTTCTTATGCTGGAATTAACGTTGTGGGTCTAAGAAGAAGAGGCTTCACTAACGAACAAATAGAAAGAATAAGAGATATTTATCGTATTATCTATCAAAGTGGTTTAAATGTAAGTGATGCTTGTAAAAAAATAGAGCTTGAGCTTCCCGACACAGAAGAAAAGCGTGTTATTTTGAGTTTCATAGCAGCATCTAAGAGAGGGATAATTAAGTTTAATCCAAATATTTCTGAGGACGAATAATGGAAGTTGATAGCTTAGCACTCTTATCCACTGCATATTTTGCCCCTATAGAATATTTTAGAGCTATTGAGCATAATAAAGTAGTTGAAATAGAGAGTTTTGAAAATTATCAAAAACAATCATACAGAACCCGTTGTCATATTTATAGTGCCAACGGGTTATTGGTTTTAACTATTCCTATAAAAAGACAAAACACTTTGGGCGATACTACCCATAAAGTGCCTATTAGCAACATTTTAATAGACTATTCTAAACCTTGGCTACTTCAGCATATAAGGGCACTAGAAGCTGCTTATGGAAACTCTCCTTTCTTTGAATATTATAAAGATGATATTTTTGCAGTATTACACAGAAAGGAAGAAAGTTTACTAAAATTAAATACAGACCTAACTGTTCTTATCTGCAAGTTGCTAAGTATTACCACTAAGATAACTTATAGTACAAAGTATACAGAATCTTGTAAGCTTAATGTCTTAGATTTACGTTCCTCTATTCATCCCAAATTAAAAGAGAGACAAGTATACTATACAGAAAAGCCCTACTATCAAGTTTTTTCCTGTCAGCAGGGCTTTATTCCTAATTTATCTATTTTAGACCTTTTATTTAACGAAGGTCCTAATGCAATTTCTTTTTTATATATAGATGACTAAGTAATAATTCTATTTATTATTACTTAATCATATATATTTTATTATTTTAGAATCTAAATCCAACTGTTAAAATAAGCTTAGAATTAAGCCATTTTTCGTTTCCAACAGGGGCTTGTGTAAATTCGGTATCGCTATATAGGCTAAAAGTGCTTTTACTATCCTTAAATTGTCTTTGGTATGCCATGTCAATAAAAAATCCATTTGGAGAATTATATCCTAAGCCAATAGAGCCTAAATGAATATCGTTATTATTATTCTTTTCGCCTTGTGTGTAGTATTGATAACCAGCTCTAAGGGCAAAAGCAGGAGTAAATCTAATCTCGCCTCCGGCACGTATAATATTAGATGTTGTAAATGTATTTCTAATATCAGAATTCTCTGTATTAAAAGTATTAGGTCTATCTTTCTCTAATAATTTCATATTTGAGTAATCGGTTTGCTCAAAATCTACACTTAAAACGCCAATCTTGCCAAATGTATAAGCTGCTCCAACATTCCATCTGAAAGGAGTGTTAAGTCTATAATCAAAAACGCCTAGTGGAGATGCTAATTTCTGAAAATATGCAGGTTTTCCGTTTATTGCGCTAAAATCAGCTACTATGTTTTCTTCCCACTCATCGTGTAAGTACATCCAAGTTGGAGTAGAAATACTAGCTCCTAGTCTAAGGCCTGCAACAGGTAGATAAATGAGGCCTGCTTTTAAGTTTACACCTGTTCCAGATGTTCTTATATTATATGATTTACTAAAGCTATTAAATCCAGTTTGAAAATTTCTACTATCTGTAGCACTTTCTGAATATTCCTCGTAATACTTATACCAAATGCTTTGGATACCTACATTAATTCCAAAAAATAGTTTATCAGATATATTTCCACCAAAGTTTAATATAACTTCTGCTACATTTCCCGATGATTCTTTTACAAAGTTTTGATTTAATTCGCCTCCAATCTTAAATACACTTCCATCTATATTTTCTGTAGCACCTTTAAATAAATTCCCCTGCATTCCACTAGGAGTAGATAAAGTATCTATTAGGGAAGTATTCCA
>CAXYUL010000209.1:0-3787 GCA_964292095.1 uncultured Bacteroidales bacterium
CTTTTCAACTATCTCATTTATTTCTTTTGCATCATTCTCGTCTGCAACAAGTTGGGTTATTCCGTAACGATCTCGTAAGTCTATAAAGTTTAGACTCCCCATTTTTCTAAGTTTTTGTACCCATCCTGCAAGTGTAACTTGTTCTCCTATATTAGATTGGCGCAATTCTCCACAAGTGTGTGTTCTATACATAATTTTGTTATTTAATATTCTAAACGCTATAATCTCGCAAATTTAATAAAAAATGCAGAAATTAAGCAATAGTAATTTGCACAGAGTTATCAATAATTTTCTCTTCTATCTTTTTAGAGTAACCTCTTATTATGGCTAAGCATATTTGGTCTGTATTTTTGTCCTCTATAATAGATTGTTTGTAGTTTTTCTGAACTAATCGGAGGCATATATCATCTTCTTTTTCCGAATATTCTATAGTTATGTTTATTCCTTTGTCGGGAAGTAAAATACCAAGAATTTCTTCTGTAAGGTGGAGTATTTTTTGAGTGCGTTTAAAGCTAAAAAAGTATTTGCTAGCAAAGGCTTCTATTTGAGCATTAAGGTTGTACAAATCGTAATTAGAACTGCTAATTTCAAAGTTTAAACTCCTAATCCTATTAATGAATAATCTCGTTTTTTCTTTTTGTGGATTGTTGAAAATTACGCTGGGACTAGCATCTTCATAAATAATTCCTTCGTCCATGTAAAAAACTCTATTGCTAACATCCCTTGCAAAATTCATTTCATGTGTAACAATGAGCATTGTAATTCCTGTCTTTGCAAGCTGCCTTATAACACCCAATACCTCGCTCACCATTGTTGGGTCTAGTGCAGATGTGGGCTCATCAAAGAGTATAATTTCTGGGTCCATAGACATGCATCTAGCAATTGCTACTCTTTGTTTTTGCCCCCCAGATAACTGGGATGGATATGCTTTTTCTTTTTCAGCAAGACCAACCATCTTTAGAAGCTCTATGGCTCTTTTATATGCCTGCTCTTTTGTTCTACCTAGTAATTTTGTTTGGCCTATTGTAAGATTTTCTACAATTGACAAATGCTCAAATAGATTAAATGATTGAAAAACCATTCCCATTTTTCTTCTCAAAAGAGCAGCGTTAGCTTTTTTGTCGGTTATGTTTTTGCCATTTATATATATATTTCCACTTGTAGGTTCTTCTAATAAGTTTAAACAACGTAGAAATGTGCTTTTACCTGTTCCAGAAGGTCCTATAATAGATATTACATCCCCCTTATTAATACTTACGCTAATATCTTTAAGAATTGTAATATTATCGTATTTTTTGCTTAAGTGCTCTACTTTTATCATTATTTATAGGCTTTTTTGTTGAGTAAATCTAAAGCATAGCCAAAAATCCATGCAAGAATAAAGTATAATATTGTTATTACTATAAGAGGAAAGAAAGCATCAAATGTTCTACTTCTTATTACATCAGATGCTTTTGTAAGATCTTGAACAGCAATATATCCAACTACAGATGTCATTTTAACTAAAGAAATTACCTCACCCTTATAAATTGGCATCACCCTTTTTATTGCTTGAGGTAAAATAATATTTACAAATGTTTGAGAACTGGTAAATCCCATGGCTATACCTGCTTCTTTTTGGCCTTTATCTATACTTATTATACTGCTACGGAACATTTCGCTAGTGTATGCTGCAAAATTCATGGCAAAAGTTAAAATTGCTATAATTGTGGCGGATAAGCCAGATTTTGCAAATACTACATAAAAAACTATCATTAACATAACTAAAATAGGAGTTCCTCTCATTATATTTATATATGCTTTGGCTATATTGCTCAATGTTTTTATTTTATTCATTCTTAATAGGCAAACACATCCACCAAGTATGGTTCCAATTATTATTGAAAAAAACGAAATTACAATAGTTTTACCAAGCCATCTAAAATAAGCTTATATCTATCTTCCTCTATTAAGTTAGTATAAAAGCTATTTTCTAATTTTTTATACCATGTACTATTTTTATCTCCTTCTGTTATAGTATTGTTAGAACAAATCAAAACTTGGGGGTTAATAAAATAAGTATTTGAAAAAGAAACAACTTTAGCTCTTTCTGCGGTGGCGGTAAAATTAGAAGCAACTACATCTACTTTTCCACTCATAAGTGAAGCCGTGAGTGCAGAGAATTTCATATCGGAGAAGTTTATTATCATTCCCATATCATAAGCTATCCTTCTCATTAGTTCAACATCTAATCCAATAATCTTTCCATCCTTAACAAAGCACATCGGTTCCCTATTTGCAGAAATACCAACATTTAATAATTTCCCATTCTTAACTCTAGGAATACTGTCTTCTATATCTACATATTCGCCTCCATCATTTTTTATCCATCTATCTATCATTCTACTGAGTGTGCCATCTGCCTTCATTCTATCAATAGATTTATTAATGTTGTTAAGCAAATTTACATCACAATCTTTTGACATTGCAACTACCGCTCCCTCCTGGGTAAATTCTTTAGTTAAGATTGTTATATTATCGTTATGGCGTTTAGCATTAATAGCAGTTGTATATGATGTCATAACGTAATCCACTTTCTTTGTTCTTAAGGCAGTTATTGCGTCTGTTATATCGTCATATCTACTTAACTGTGCTTTGGGAAAATTCTCCTCTATATAGATTTCTCCAAAGGAGCCAGTCATTACACCAATAGCAGATTGGTTTATATCTTCTACGTTTTTTATATTGTAGATTAGTTTATCATTTTTGTTGCCATTTACATTACACGAGCAGATAATAATAGATAGGAGTAGCAACCTAAATAAGTTTTTCAGCTTTTTCATTCAATTACATTTTTTGAATTGCAAAGATAGTGCTTATTAACTTTCATAGGAAAAAATAATTACTTTTGCATCATTATGAATGTTAGAGCAAAAAAAGCCTTAGGGCAACACTTTTTAAAGGATCAGGCAATAGCCAAAGCAATAGTAGATTCTCTTAAGTTAAATGTTGATGAACAAAAAAAGCACAATGTATTAGAGGTGGGGCCTGGGACAGGAGTACTCACTCAGTACCTTTTACAGATGCCCAACATTAATTTAGAGTTAGCAGAAATAGATACAGAATCTATTGTTTACTTGCGTTCTACTTATCCACAGCAACTTTCATCTTTAGAGCAGAAAGACTTTTTAGAGATGGATTTAAATAGTATTTTTAATGGAGAGTTTACGGTAATAGGTAATTTTCCATATAATATTTCATCGCAAATATTTTTTAAAATTTTGGATAGTGTAGAACTTGTGCCGCAAGTTGTATGTATGCTACAAAAAGAGGTTGCAGAGAGATTAGCAAGTCCTCCGGGTAATAAGGCTTATGGCATTCTGTCTGTACTATTACAAACATGGTATAATATAGAATACCTTTTTACTGTAAATGAAAATGTATTTTTACCTCCGCCAAAGGTAAAATCGGGCGTAATAAGGCTTACACGTAATAATAGAGCAGAACTATCTTGCAATCCAGCCCTTTTTAAACAGGTGATAAAAACTTGTTTTAATCAAAGAAGAAAAACTATTAGAAACTCTATTAAACCATTATTGGCATTAAATGGTATTACTCAAATACTATCTTCTGGCCTTTTAGATAAAAGACCAGAACAGCTTAGCGTAGAGCAATTTATAGAGCTATCTACTCTTTTAAGCAAGAATTAGTCTTTTAATTTAAATAGCTGCAACTTAGTCTTAGCAAGGTTGCAGCATTATTAGGCAATTAGAGCAATAAAATGCTTAGTAAATTTTTCGGCAACTTC
>CAXYUL010000210.1:0-3769 GCA_964292095.1 uncultured Bacteroidales bacterium
CACCAAACTGTCTTAGCTAATACAGATAGTGTACAATGGCATTGTGGCTTGCACAATAATGGCTCACCACTGCTGCCAGACCCAAAAAGGGGCTAAAATGTGTCTGGCAGCTACCTTATACCAGCAAGTCCTACAAAATTTTTAGGTTTTGTAGGACTTGCATGCCTTGCCACTGTTGCTAGTTACTAGACTATGGCTTTTATGCTTTACTTACTATATGTTTAGCCTAAAAATATTAAATAAAGCAGCTAGAACATAAACGGTGTCTGCATAGATAGCTTTTCTCTGTATTATTATACCAATGTGATTATAAAAAACGAGAGAGTATAACTGTAACACATTAGTTATACTCTCTCGTTTTTAAATTATAGAATTATAGAGTTATATAATTCTTATCATTATTTAGCAACTCTCTCTAGCCACTTAACCATAGATAACATTACTAACATAGATAATGCACAAACTGCAACAAACACACCCCAAGTTGTCCACATAGGAGTATTCATATAAAGTAAGCCACCTACAAATAATAAGGAATTACCAACAGCAGTTGCCGCTAACCAACAGCCTTGCATTAAACCTTGCATATGAGGAGGAGCTACCTTAGAAACAAAAGCAAGTCCCAGTGGGCTTATGAAAAGCTCTGCAACAGTTAAGATAAAATATAGACCAATCATAACCATTGGAGTTACTCTAACTGCATTTATTTGCTCTACTGTCATAGTAGCTAATTCTGTTTTTGCAGGTAAAGCAAAAGAGAATACCATTAAGAATACGTATGCTAAAGCGGCAATACCCATACCCATACCAATTTTCATTGGAGTAGAAATAGTTTTTCCTTTTTTTGCTAAATATCCAAAAACGAACATGATAATTGGTGTAAGAGTTACAACAAAGAACGGATTAACGCATTGGAAAATCTCTGCACCCTTAATTGTAGTAAAACCAAGATCTATGTTAATAACATCTAAGTTAACGTAGTCTCTAGCAAAATATGTAAGAGAATATCCATTTTGGTGGAAAGAAACCCAGAAGAAAATTACAACACCAAATACAGCAAATAGTGCATATATACGTTGTCTAATCTCTTGAGCATCCATTTTAATTTCTTGAGAAGAAACTGAACCAGCTTTTGCAACTTTCTTTTTTGCTGGGTCTGGGAACTTACTGCTATTACCTAGATAAATAACTACAGAAACTATCATCATTACAATGGCAGCCATAAAAGCATAATGGAAACCTCTTGTAAATACATCTAAATAATCATTGCAGAATTTAGCCAAATCTGTAGCTTGAGTACCATTTAAGCAAGCCTCATTTGCATAAGTTGTTAAATTAGCTAAGCCCTCGCCAGCCATATTTCCACCGTTGTTAATATACTCGTGGCAAAGCTCAGGTAATTTTGCATTATAGTCAAAATTATTAACTTTTAACCACCAGTTTCTAACGCCAATTGCTATCCATGGAGCAAAGAAACCTCCAACATTAATAAACATGTAAAAAATTTGGAAACCAGATTCTCTCTTAGAAGCAAATTCTTCGGTATCATACATTTGTCCCACTAAAGCTTGTAAGTTTCCTTTAAATAAACCATTTCCAAAAGCAATTACTAACAAACCAAAGCAGGTAAGTGTAAGGTATAACCATAAATTTGGAACAGGAGTAGGAGTAGGAATAGCTATTATTATATAGCCTATTGTCATTACAACTAAACCACTTAAAATAGTGCCTTTGTAATTTTTGGTTTTATCTGCAATAATACCGCCTACAAGCGCTAACAGATAGATTGATGCGTAAAATCCCGAATAAATATACCCGGTAGTGGTTTCGTTGAGCCCAAATTTTGCAGAAATAAACAGCGTAAGGATAGCCATCATAATGTAAAATCCAAAACGCTCGCCCATATTGGCAAGAGCTGCAGCAACTAAACCTTTAGGTTGGTTCTGTAACATAGTTGATTTGTTAAATTAAATTATTATTGTTTGTAAAAAAAATCAATCTTACAAAGATATAAAAATTAAATATTTTTCAAAACAAAAATCATCTATGAAATGTTAAATACTTAAAAAAGTATACTAAAACAAGGAAATTTAATAAAAAATATCTATTTTTGTTAGGTGATTGTTAATTTTTATAAAAAAAGAAAAAGAAGTTTTATGAATAAAATGAGGTGCTATATACGATGGTCTGTTCTTTACTTAATATCATTGTTACCACTTAGATTCTTATATTTAATTTCAGATATTACGGCGTTTGTTCTTCATTATATTGTAAGATATAGGTATTCTGTAATCTTTGTTAATCTATCTCGTAGTTTTCCATTCCTAAAATACAATGAGTTAAGAGCGATTGCAAAAGAGTACTATATATATATGTGCGACATAATGGTAGAGAGCATTTGGGCAATTTCTGCCAATCAAGAGCAAATGTGTAAAGTGGTAAAGGTTGTAAATAAAGAAGTCATAGAAGACTATGCTTCCCGATACAATAAAGTTTTGACAGTAATGGGACACATGGGAAATTGGGAGTTAATAGGTGCTATCTTTGGGGAAAGTTCTAAGAGAATAGACAATAATTTTTATAATGGGACCTTTATATTAGCATACAAACAAGCAGAAAAGCCAGTTTCTGAGATGCTTTTTAAGAAAATGAGGATGGTTGAGTTTAAAAAATTTGAAAAAAAAGGAGAAGTTATAGAGTCTAATAGAATTGTTAGGCATATGCTTAAGTGTGGGAACGAAAAGGTTCTATATACTTTTATAGCAGACCAATCTCCAATTTATGGTAAAGATAAAGTTCTTATTAAATTTCTTAATCAGCCAACTTTTATGATAAGCGGCCCAGAATATGTAGCAAGAAAATTAAATCTTCCGGTTCTTTTTCTAAACATGAGTAGAGTTTCTAGAGGAAAATACGAAGTTTCTTTTATACCTTTATCCGATTTATCAGCAGACTCTAAGCCTGGTGAAATAACAAAATCGTATGGGCGAGAGTTAGAAAAAGCTATAGAAAATAACAAATATAATTGGTTATGGAGTCATAAAAGATGGAAAAGGGAATTAAATGAGCAAGAGAGGGAATTATTTAACAAAGAATATAATTAATTAAAAATTGAATACAATGAAAAGATTAAGTTTTTTAGCTGTAGCTTTAATATTTGCCGTATCCGTAGCAAATGCGCAGCTTGTAAGACCAGGTGAGGCTGCGCCAGCAGGAACAGTTGTTTACTCTTTGCCAAGCACAACATTGCAACTTAAGGTTACTGCAGAACATGAGTCGTTTGTGGCTGGACCTTATGCAAAATTTGCTCAAAAATACTTAGGAATTAATGCTAGAGAAGAGAATGCAGAAACATTTACTCTTAAAAGTATAGAATTAATACCATATGTAGAGGCAGATGCAAATTTTAGTATGGCAATAAATTTAGGCTCATCTAAAAACGCCAATGCTAGTTTTCTGGGATTTAGCAGTCAAGGACTAGTTGTTATGTCTGATGCTAATTCTGCTAAATCTGACTCGTGGCGATTTAGAACTATGGTAGATAATGCTAGATTTGAAAAATTAGGCATATCCTCTAACCTTGCAAACCAAACCACTACTTTATACAAAAGTGTAATGACATCTGAGGGCTTAGAAAAAGTTCCAGTTCAGCAAAAGCAGATTGTAGAAAAAAGTATAGAGAAAAAGGCAGAAGAAACAGCAGCTATGATTTATAAATTAAGGCAAAAAAGAGTAGATATTGTTTCAGGAGATACAGATGCAACTTATA
>CAXYUL010000211.1:0-3724 GCA_964292095.1 uncultured Bacteroidales bacterium
TTTGTTAGTGAAAAATGTGTATTTAGCTTTGGCTTTTCTTTAATAGCTGTTTGTGCCGCTCTTACTTTTTTGGGCCTATTGTTATTTAAAAGAAGTGCTAAGACAGAAATAGCATAAGGCAAAATTTGGTAAAATAGAATAAAATATGTCGTATATAGATCTTATTATACTTGCTATAGGCTTATGTTTTGATACTTTTGCTGTATCTATTACTGGAGGCATTAGTCTTATAAATTTAAGCCTAAAGCAAAAGCTAAAGATTATTTCTGTTTTTGGCATTTTCCAATCTAGCTTTTTATTTGCTGGCTGGCTTATTGGAAGTAGTTTTGCTAGGGCAATTACTCAATGGGATCATTGGCTAGCTTTTTTTATCTTATTATACCTTGGTATTAAGATGATTTTAGAATCAATAAAAGAAGAAGATTGTAATTGTGAGCAAGGATTTTCTAATAATACTAAAGTAGATTTACTTAATACAAAAAAATTATGTGTTTTAGCCGTTGCAACAAGTATAGATGCAGTGGCAGTTGGTGTAAGTTTGGCTTTTATATTTCTTCCAATTGTTAAAATAGGTTTTGTTACTTTATCAACAGCTATTATTACAGCTCTTGCATCATATATTGGTGTTAAATGGGGACAAAAACTGGGTTGTGCAATAGGTAAAAAAGCAGAATTATTAGGTGGATTTATATTAATCTTAATTGGAATTAAAATTCTTATAGAGCATTTATTTTTTGCATAAAAACTTGTAATTTTTGGCTAAGTTCTTATTAATGTTAAAAAGTTTTGCAAGATAGACCTTTGTTTGCCAAAAAAATCTTACCTTTGCCATGCCCAAGTTGGATTTAACAGAGTAATTCACTTTCCAAGCAAAAAGTCTTATGGTAAAAGTTGCAGCAATCTCTTATTTAAATACGATTCCGTTTATATACGGTTTAAAAAATCATCATATTAAAGATGAAATAGATTTGCAACTATGTACGCCATCTAATGGAGCCAAAAAGATAATTGATAATAGAGCCGATGTGGGAATTATTCCTGTAGCTTCAACTTTTTATATTCCAAATTACAAAGTTGTTTCAGATTATTGTATTGGAGCAATAGATAAGGTTGCAAGCGTGTTACTTAGTAGCAATTTTCATATATCTCAAATAAAAAATATTTATTTAGATACAGAGTCTATGACTTCTGTTACTTTAATAAAGGTATTAGTTAAGCACTTTTTTAAGATTAATGTTAATTATAAGGCCATAAATTTTTCTATGCTAAGCAAAAATGACTTGTTAGAATTGGCTGCTAAGGATGCTAATGCTTTTGTAATTATTGGAGATAAAGCAATGTCTAATGCTTCTTTTTTTAAATACAATTTAGATTTAGCCAGCCAATGGATTGCTTTTTCTTCTAAACCAATGGTTTTTGCACTATGGATAAGTAATAAAGATTTGCCTGTAAAATTTGTAGATAGTTTTAATGCTGCTTTAAAGTTTGGAGTTGAACATATAAAAGAGGCAGTTAATGAACAGAATGTATTTGATAAAGATATGGCTTATAGGTATTTAAATAATAATATATCATATCCTTTTGATAAGCCAAAACAAGAAGGCTTAAAGAGTTTTTTGAATTTTGCTAAGGAGGAGTTACTATGATAGAGGTTTTTTTTAAACAAAAGGGACAAATACAAACATCTCAAGAACTTAAAGTTTTAGATGAATTAGGTTTTGACGATGTAATTTGGATAGATCTTTTTGAGCCAAGTGGAGATGAAAAACGGGCGGTAGAAACTTTCCTAGATACTACTTTACAAAGTAGGGCACAAGCAGAAGAAATTGAGAGTTCATCAAGGTACTCAGAAACAGACACTACAATCTTTGCAAATACTAATTTTCTTATTCCAGGTCCCGACAATTATGCAATGGAACCAGTATCGTTTATTATCTCAGAAGGAATTTTAGTAACTATAAGACAAGTTCCATTAAGAACTTTTACTGATTTGCAAAGAAGGTTGGGAAATGTAAGTAAGCTTTTTCCCACTGGATACCATATACTTGTAGCTATATTAGAAAATAGGATAGACTTGGATGCTGATATGATTGAGCTTATGGCAAAGGAAATTGCTCAATTTAGTAAGAGGGTGAGTTTAGGAGAAAATGTAAATGAGGATTTCCTATTGGATATTAATCAGTTACAGGAAAACACTATGATTGTTAGAGAAAATATTGTTGATAAGCAAAGAATGATTTCTTCTATATTAAAGAGTGATAAATTTCCACGTGATGTCCATTCTAAACTAACTGTTGTTATAAAAGATATTGGCTCACTGCTTAACCATACAAATTTTAGTTTTGAGAGATTAGAGTATTTGCAAAATACGGTTTTAGGTCTTATTAATTTAGACCAGAATAAAATAATGAAGATACTTACTTTTGTATCTCTAATATTTATGCCACCTACTTTAATATCCGGTATATTTGGTATGAACGTCTTGTTACCAATTTTTGATAGTAAATGGGATTTTGTATTTGTTGTTTTTATTATGTTGCTTTCTGTATTAGTAGCATCGTTAGTATTTAGAAAAAGGAAGATGATGAAGTAATATATTTATACACTAAATTGTTTTATTATGGCTGTTATTGGGGTAGACTTAGGTGGTACTAAGATTGCTACAGCACTCTTTACCAATGATGGAGAACTTATTTTTAAAGAAGTTCGTCTTTTAAATAATAGGGGAGGCCTAGAGGTGGGCTTGCTTGTTATTGATTCAATTAAATCTATAATAGAACAGTCTAAAGAATTGGAAATAAATGGTATTGGAATATGTGTTCCTGGTATTGTAAACTCTAAAAACGATACAGTATGGGCACCCAATATTAAGGGATGGGATAATTTTGCTCTTTTAGCTCTTGTTAGAGATTCTCTAAAAAATAAAAATACAACTATTAGAATAGAAAGTGATAGAACTTGCTATATTTTGGGCGAAATATGGAAGGGCGCGGCGCGTGGCTGTGATAATGCTATTTATATTGCCGTAGGAACAGGGATAGGAGCTGGAATAGTGTTAGATGGACGTATTATACATGGAGCTAATGATATTGCTGGTGCTACTGGTTGGATGGCTCTTCAGTATCCATATCAAGAGGAGTATATTCCTTGTGGCTGCTTTGAGTATTATGCGTCGGGAAGCGGAATAGCTATACAAGCTCATAGAGCCTTAAGATGTGTGCGTAATTATACTGGTATTTTGTCTAATATACCCATAGAACAAGTAAGTTCTCATCATATTTTTGATGCCTATGAGCAGGGCGATCATATTGCTATTAAAGTTTTAGATAAGGCTGTGGAAATGTGGGGAATGGGGGCTGCAAATCTGGTTAGCCTTTTTAATCCGAGTAAGATTATTTTTGGTGGAGGCGTGTTTGGACCTGCCTCTAGGTTTATCAGACGTATTTATGATGAGGCTTGTAAATGGGGACAACCTATAGCCATGAGTAATGTAGAGTTTTGTGTGTCGGAACTTAAAGATGAGGCGGCATTAAATGGCGCTGCTTATTTGGCATTAATAGATTAAATATTTGCATATGGATAATAAGTATTCTGTTAATAAGGTTTTTGTAGCTGCTTGTGCTGGTTTGGCATTTTTTGGTGTAGCTATGTTGTCGTTAGGAGCACTCTTGCCTCCATTGATACAGAAATTTCCTATGGCTACTGCGCTTCCTCAAATAATGTC
>CAXYUL010000212.1:0-3719 GCA_964292095.1 uncultured Bacteroidales bacterium
GGAAGATTAGATACTGTAATAGACAGTAACCTTTCTTGAGCTTTTGCTTGCAAGATACAGGCAAAAACTAAGAGCATAAAAAAAAGGATTTTTTTCTTCATAACTTTAGTTTTTAGTTAATTATTTATTTGTAATTATTATAGTATTTTTAGAATAATCAATTTTTAGACTAGTATTAAGTGCTATATTCTTTAATGCGTTTTCTAAATCATCCTTTTTAAAATCGCCCGTAAATAAGATATCTTCATTTACATTAGCACGTACTATAAATTCTACTCCATACCATTTTTTTAATTTTTCTATCATTAAATTAAAGCTATCTGAGCGTATAGAAAGCACACCATGTATCCATGAGCTAAGCTCCTTAGCGTCCACTTCTGAGAATTTTATACTTTTATTAACATTATTATAGCTTATTTTATTATTCGGCTTTAGAGTTATGCTTGTATCTGATAATTCAACATTTACACTACCTTCAATTAAACTAAGTTCGCCAATAGGATATAATTTATAATCCCTAATATCAAACTGAGTACCTGTAACTTCTACGGATAATTTGTTAGATTTTACAATAAATGGCATCCTTATATTTTTTTTAACATTAAAATATGCTTGTCCATCTACAAAAACTTCTCTTCTACTTAAGCCAAAACCTACAGGAACCTTTAGCTTACTTCCTCCATTTAATATAATATTTGTACCATCTGGTAGGTTTACACTATAAGTACAAGCATTAGGCGTTTCTATCTCTCCACTCATAAGCATAATAGATACAATATCGCCATCTGCTAACTTATTTTTATTATTACTTATATTAATATTTAACGATAAAAGCAAGCCCACAACAAGTACGGCTGCTGCAGAAGTTCCTATAGCTAGATGAATTATATTAAGTTTTATCTTAGATTTTTTAAAACGTTTATAAGCATTTTGCTGATTAAAACTAGTATAAAGTAGTTTCTGTTCTGTATTAAAATCTTCGCTTACACATTTATTATATATTTTATTATACAACACAGAATCTTGCATTAAATGCTTAAGATCTTCATTTTGTTCATTGGTGTTTTTATTTGCTATTTTTCCTGCAATTAGCTTTGCTATATCAAATATTAGTTTCATCTTAGTAATTATTCATTTTATACTAAAACAAGATAAGTTAAAAAAAGTGTCATTAAGTGATTATTAATTGTTTAAAAATATCTACATTAGCATAATGATTGAAGAACTAGAAAAATATTGGTGGGTTAGAGAACTTGGCAAAGGAAATAATAATGCCTACAGAGATTTCTTTGACCAATGCTATAAGCTATTTGCCTCTTTTGCATATAACTACGTAAAAGACAAAAGTATAGCAGAAGACATTGTACACGATGTTGTATACGAAATTCTAAAAAAGAATTTAAATTTTAATAATTTAATTTCTTTCAAATCTTTTATGTTTACTTCAATTAAAAACCGATCTTTAAACCACCTAAGCCACGTTAGCGCTGGAGACAATTACAAACGCATTATTAGTCAAAAAGCTAGCTACGATTTCTTTTTAGAAAATGTAATTGAGCAAGAAGTTTATTATTATCTAAACTGCGCTATAGATGAGCTGAATCCTGCCACAGCCCAGGTTTACAAACTAGCAACCATTGGCCTATCAAACAGCCAAATAGCCGAAAAATTAGGAATATCCATAGACTCTGTAAAATCTCACAAAAAAAGAGGAAGAAAAATCTTAGCAGAAAAACTTAAAAACTTAATGATAGCTCTAGCTATGTTTTCTTAAGTTCGTTATCCCACTTTTTATTTTTATCTTTGTACACTAAATTCTAAAGATAATGCAGAAAGTTAAAAAGGCTTGGTTTTGTAGCTCGTGCGGCAACGAAAGTCCAAAATGGATGGGGCAGTGTTCGGCTTGTGGTCAATGGAACACAATGGTAGAAGAAATAATTAGCAAAACAAAAGAAAACTCAGCTACATCAAGAAATAGATCTCTTTTACAAAGTACTAATAGCAAGGTTCAAACACTTTCTCAAATAGAAAATGAGGGAGAAAACAGAATTATTCTTTCTACAAAAAATAATATTCCCCTAAATACTTTGCCATCAAAAGATGCCCATATTATGAGTGAATTAGATAGAGTACTTGGTGGTGGAATGGTGCAAGGCTCAATGGTGCTTATAGGAGGAGAACCTGGAATAGGAAAATCCACATTATCGCTACAGATTCCTCTTGCAAACAACTCTCTAAAAACTCTATATGTATCGGGAGAAGAAAGTGCAAGACAAATTAAACTAAGGGCAGATAGACTTGGTGGAGCACATGACAATTGCTTAGTGCTTGCAGAAACTTTATTGGAAAATATTTTAGATAGAGCAAAAGAAACTCTTGCAGACCTTATAATAATAGACTCAATTCAAACAATCTACTCTCAAAATATAGAATCATCTGCTGGCAGCGTATCACAGGTTAGAGAATGTGCGGCCTCTTTGCTTAGATTTGCAAAGGAAAGTAATACTCCAGTAATTTTAATTGGACATATTACTAAAGATGGAACAATAGCTGGTCCAAAGGTTCTAGAACATATTGTAGATGTTGTATTACAGTTTGAGGGAGATACAAGACACTCATATAGAATTTTAAGAAGTATAAAAAACAGGTTTGGCTCTACATCTGAACTAGCTGTTTATCAAATGACAGGAAGCGGATTAGAGGAGATTATAAATCCCTCAGAATTATTTATACCAATGCACGGGGATAATCTAAGTGGAATAGCAGTATCAGCAATGCTAGATGGCTCTAGACCATTTTTGATTGAAATTCAAGCACTTGTAAGCACAGCTGCATACGGAACACCTCAACGTTCAGCTACAGGATTTGATGTTAGAAGAATGAATATGCTCCTTGCTGTATTAGAAAAAAGAGCGGGATTTAAGTTAGCTCAAAAAGATGTCTTTTTAAATATTGCAGGGGGGTTAAAAATAAGCGATCCTGCCTGTGATCTAGCTATTATTACTGCTATTCTTTCCTCTAATTTTGATATTAATATATCGGGAAGAGAAGCATTTGCCGCAGAAGTTGGCCTTAGCGGAGAGATACGCCCAGTTAGTCAGATAGAAAAAAGAATTGCCGAAGCACAAAAGCTGGGATTTAATAAAATATATGTTTCAAAATTTAATAAAATATCGTCTAATAAAGAGGTAAAGAAATTTAGCAATAGTATAGATGTTGTTGAAATTGAGAATATTGGAGAGTTTATAAAAGGTATTTTTTAAGATACTCTTTTGATTTATGTTTTTTTTATTTACATTTGCGAGCTAAATTTTGACTTACATAGAACTGAAACCTTGATTAGTTTTTACAAAAAATATTTCTTACTCATTATTAGCACTCTAGCCGCAATATTATTTGCGACATTGTTTTCTTCATGCAAAAAGGAAGATTTAAGTACTAATGGCTATTTAGTTAAATTTAAGATTAATGATATTATAATAGATAACTCTATTTCTACCCTATCTAAGGCAATTACTCCACCTTCTATTTCTAGTTTTACACTAAATATTAGTCCTAAAACTGGGGAGTCTAACCCTAATAATAGCTATTCTGGGAGTGCCAATATAGAAAGTTTACTACTATTAGACGGCCAATACAATTGTAATATACAATATGGAATTAACAACTCATTAGCAGAAAATATTATTGTTAAAAATACACCTTATTACTATGGTTCC
>CAXYUL010000213.1:0-3694 GCA_964292095.1 uncultured Bacteroidales bacterium
GTCCTATATTATGAAGATTTTTTACTTTTTTTGTATTTAAATTTATTTTTCCTTATGTTTAAGTTTAAAATTACCATTCATAGAAATTTGCGCTAGCGACAAAAATAATAATTTAGACACATCTGCCATTATATCAGGAGTGAGAGTAATAATTGTATCCTCTGGAACATGGTAATAAGTTCTACTTAATCTGTGCCTAACGCCAAAAGAGAAGGCTGGAACATCATTAAAGCTAAAAATTTCACCATCCGTATACATTCTACCACTTGCCTTTTCGTATTCACTAGTAGATAAAATTCTCTTAAGATATTTATCATTAGATGCTTGTAATATTTTTTCTAGTGAAGGAAAACTTGCAGCTCCGCTCACTCTTAAAGAACTACCATTTCCAACCATATCTAAATTAAACATACATAATGTCTTAGATAAAGGAAACAAAGGATTCTTAACATAGAATTTAGACCCAAGCATACCTGGCTCTTCTGCTCCAAAAAGTATAAAAACAATAGGCCTAAGTGGTTTAATACCACTTGTAGCAAATGCTTTTGCTGTAGCCATAACTATTGCAGAGCCAGAAGCATTATCTAGAGCTCCAGGAAAAACTACTCCAGGTGCACCTAAGTGGTCTAAATGTGCGCCTATGATAATTGGAGAATCTTTTAGCTTAGGATCTGACCCTGGGATATAAGCTATAACATTTTGTGTTTGGCTTAAAGCGGCATGTATACTATTAAACTCCATTTCTATTTGGGCTCCTTTTATAACAAAAGAATTTGCCTTGCATTGTTCTGCTATAGATTTTCTTAACTTAGAAGCTGTGTTACCGCTAGCAAGTAAAAGATCGTTTAAAACTCTATCGCTTATATGACAGTAAACAATACCTTTGTTAAATTTTACTCCTGGATGCGGAGAATTTCCTAGCATCATAATACCGGCAGCCCCATGCATAATTGCATTTTCAAATTTAGGTAAAGTAGCTGAGTATCTCTCAGACCAAAGTTCATAGTTAGGGTTATCTTTTGCACAAGGCACACCGGGTTCAAACACAACAATTTTTCCTTTTACATCTATCCCTGCATAATCGTGATACTTCATATCAGGAGCACTAATTCCATAGCCAACATATACAACATCACCTTTTAATAATCCCGAATCTGTATGTGTTCCTGGGTAATAATCTTTTCCTACAGTATAGGTATTCTTTAAATCTTCGCTTATAATTTTTAGGCTTGGATTACCTTCTACACAAGTGTATTGAATTGGGAAGTTCTGAAAATAATATCCATTATCACCACCAGGGGCAAGGCCCCAGGCAGCAAATCTTATTGCTGCCCAATGAGCACATTTTGTGTATTCTGCCGAGCCACATAAACGCCCTTTAAATTCGTCAGAGGATAAATAATCTACCCAATTATAAATTTCATGAGCACTTATTCCAAAATATGCCTTATCTCTTTGGCTATAATCTTTGGGGGTATTTTGGCTTAACAATAATCCTAGTGGAAGTATTAATAATAATACACTTACACTAATTCTAAATTTTAATTTCATATTAGTATCCAGGATTTTGTTGCGTAACTCTATCAGCTACAGGTAGTAATTCTAACTCTCTCTCTGGGATAGGATATATTGTTTGATAATAGTCAAATTTTACTATTCCATCTGTTAAGTAATCTGAGTGACCTTTTGCATCTTTTTCCGCAGGATTAGTATATCTCACAACAGATTTACCATTACGCCATAAATCCCAGGCTCTATTTCCCTCTCCAAAAAGTTCAACTGCCCTTTCATATAATATATCATCTATATTAATACTAGTTTCATATTTCCTTGGATCTGTAGTAGTTCTTTGTTCACGTAAGTCACTAAGATATTTCCCAGCCTTTGTTTTATCTGAAACTTTTAATGCAGCCTCTGCAGCAATTAGATACATTTCGCTCAATCTTAATACCTTAGGATTGTTAATCTTAACATTTCCATCTCTACCAGGATATTTACCAGAAATATAGTAGCATTTATCTTTAGTTGAGTAATTGAGTAAAGAGAATCTAACATCTTGTGGGTCAGAGTCTTTAAGTTTAATAAAATCTGCAGTAGGCACCATTGTTTTATAACCTTTCTCAGAACAAATCCAACCTAAGCTTGTAAAACCGCTATTATCGGTCTGAGAAGTGGCTAGTTCAAATAATGATTCTGTTCCATACTCTAAAGCCCAAGAAGCAACATAATCATTCTTTTGATATAGTTTTCTTCCGCTACTCTTTATAACATCTTCTGCTATCTCTAAAGCCTTGCTATTATTATCCATATATAGATAAACTTTTGCCATTAAGGCTCTTGCTCCCCAATAATCTAAATAACCATTCCTTTTTGTCTTAGGTAAATTAGGACAAGATTCTTCTAATTCACTTATGATAAAATTATATACATCTGATACTTTATCTCTATAAAAAGAAACACGTAAATCTAATATAGGATCCTTTGCTATTCTAATTCCAAGTGCATCTGATTTAATATCACCTTTACCTAAATTAGAATAAAGAGGACCATACATTCTTACTAAATCAAAGTGCATAAGCGCTCTAAGTGCTCTAAGTTCTGATATAAGTTCTTGTTTTTCTTGGCTTTCACCTACCTTACCGCTCTTGCTTAATATTATATTAATATCCTGAAAACCTAAATAGATATTTCTAAAGATTGATGTTTCTGCTTTTACTTTACTAAAGCCATAGGCATAATAGAATTTCATATGCTGGCTACCCCATGTTGGCTCCATAAACAAATCGCCCATAAGATCTGCAATATAGGTATACTCACCTTGGTAGTAAGTACCAGCTGTTAGTGTTTCATAAACGCCAAGAGTTGCTATTCTTAAATCTGAGACAGAGTTAATGAGGTTGTCCTCTCCTGCTGCTGTAGATGGCGAAACATTTAAAAATTTGTTTCCGCATGAAGAAAGCGCTAAGGCTAGTAATATTGTAATAATTATATTTTTCATACTTGTTGCTAATTAAAATTGAATATTTATACCTATTCTAAAAGCCTTTAAGGCAGGATAATATGACCCAGCATTTGTTTGGCCAGAATAACTAACCTCTGGATTTATATCTTTATGCTTAAAGAATGTATATAAATCACTTCCATTAAAGTAAATCTTTGTTCCCTGTAGTTTAAGCTTTTTAACCCATTTAGAAGGAAGATTATAAGAAAAAGTAACATTCTTGATTCTTAAATGATCTGTAGAAAGTAAATATCTACTAGATATAGTTTGTGGTTGGTACGGATTACCATAAATTATCATTGGTTTAGAAGTATTATCACCTTCATTTCTCCAAACATCTTCCATTCCTCTCTTAGAAGGGTTATATGTACCAATATATGTTCCGTCAACGCTTAATCTATCTAGATTATGATACATTTTTCCACCTAAAGTAAATGTGAGCAAAAATGATAGTTCAAATCCTTTATATGAAAATCTATTGGTCATTCCACCATAGAAATTAGGATAAGCCTTACCTAAAACAATTTGGTTAGCCTTTGCAACATCGCTAGTTGTTCTCCCATCTTTAATTGGCGTTTTACCATCTTCCCCATATTCATTAACATACCATAGAGGTTGGCCTGTTGCAGGATCTACTCCTGCCCATTCTCTTCCCTAGAAAGAATATAAATGCTCACCTGTTCTAAAAATTCT
>CAXYUL010000214.1:0-3685 GCA_964292095.1 uncultured Bacteroidales bacterium
GAGAGTTGTATTAGGTTAAAATTCACCTCTTATTTTTTTTGATCATAGATATTATATGGAGTAATTAAAGTTTGGCACGGGGTTTGCAATTACATTAATCAGATAGTTTTTTCATAGGTTAAGTTTAGGTAAAAAAAAGTAGTTATTTCTTAAGTGATTTAGCTACTTTTTTTATATCTTTGAATTATTATTACAAGCAATATATATATTTTGTGTTTGCAAAATACGCACACAAATACTACAATAAATCTAATTATTACAGTTTATGAAAGTTATAAACATTGGTGAAACAAATTCTATTTTAAATTATTTTATTTCACAGTTAAGAGATAAAGATATTCAAAAAGATAGTATGCGCTTTAGAAGAAATCTAGAAAGAATTGGAGAAGTGTTTGCATATGAAGTAAGTAAAGTCCTAGAATATGAAAATAAAGAAGTTACTACACCTCTAGGCATCGCTAAATGCAATTTGCCAGAAAATAATATTATTGTAGCTTCTATACTTAGAGCAGGGTTACCATTACATACAGGTATTTTAAATTATTTTGATAATGCACAAAATGCCTTTATAGCTGCTTATAGAAAATATGGAAAAGATAATAAATTTAAAATAAATATAGAGTACGCAAGCTCTCCTAGTGCAGAGGGGAAAGTACTTATACTGGCCGACACTATGCTAGCCACAGGAGCCTCAGTTATTCTTGCATATCAAAAAATTTGTGAAAGCGGAGAGCCTAGCCACACTCACCTAGTTTGCCCTATAGCCAGTGCATTTAGCCTAAGTAATTTATCAAAGGCTCTTCCACATAAAAAAGTTACACTTTGGGTAGGCGCAGTTGACGAAGAACTAACTAATAAATCGTATATTGTGCCTGGTTTGGGAGATGCTGGAGACTTAGCTTTTGGGGATAAATTATAAAGCAACTAGGCTTTATTATTTTATTCGCTCAAAACGCTCGCCATAAACACTCATTACAGATGCAATGGTAATGAAGGCTCTGTTATCGAGTTCCTTTACGGCTTGCATTATTTCTGTTATCTGGTTTTTCTTACATACAACAATTAACATTTGACCTTGCTTATGAGTGTACCAACCAAGTGAACTTATGGCTGTTACTCCCCTATCCATATCGTCTGTTAGTTTGTCTGCTATTGCACCAAAATTATCAGAAATTATACTTATTTGAACAGATTGCTTAACTCCTGTAAGAAGGGTATCAACTGTATAGGTAAAGGCTATTGTAATTACATATCCATAAACTACATCTTGTAGAGATTTGTCGGGAAGAAAAAGAATAGAAGAGATAATAAGTGTATCTGATACCAAGAATACCTTTCCTGGGCTTATTTCTCTGTACTTGTTTATTGCAAGGGCTATAATATCTATACCACCTGTACTTCCGCCTTGCATAAAAACTATAGCTATCCCAATTCCACTAAATCCGCCACCAATAAGAGCATTTATTAGCTTATCTGGAATATCAGATTGCCATGGTATTAATGGTAAAAATTGAAAAAATAAAGTTGAAACTACTATACAGTATATAGTTTTAAAACCAAATCCCTTTCCTAAAATAAATGTGCCTGCTACAAGTAATAGCATGTTTACAATAAAGTAAGTGTAGGAAATTGGAATTCCAAAAGCGTAATTAATTATAGAAGAAAGTCCTGTTACACCACCTCCTGGTATTTGATTTGGAATTAAAAACATTACCCAGCCACATACATAGAGCAAAAGGGCAAGGGTCATTAAGGTGTACTCTCTAAGAACTTTAAAATTTGATTTATTGGACATTTTTTTAAATTTTGGCTGCAAAGGTAATGAAAAACAAATAAAATTTGCAAGTTTTAGATTCTATTCGTACATTTGCGAACATTAATTAAATATGATGGCAAACAATAAATACTCGGAACAACAAAAACAAGTTGCACGAATTGCAAAAGCATTATCTAATCCTGCAAGGATAGCAATATTAGAGTTTTTAGCACAGCAAAACACCTGCTTTTTTGGAGCTATTCATGAGGTTCTACCAATTTCAAAAGCAACTGTTTCTCAACATCTTAAAGAACTAAGAGAGGCAGGCTTAATACAAGGTGAGATAGAAGCCCCAAAGGTTAAATATTGTATACAGAAAGAGAATTGGGCACTTGCGCAAAAAATGTTTAAGGAGTTTTTTGAGATTAGTAAAGGCAATTGCTGCAATTGCTAGCTTTTTGCGAGTTTTTTTTGCGCACATTGTTCGTTGTTAGACGAATTACAAACTAAAGATAAATTTATGTTTTAAAAAATATATTATGGAAATTAAAATTTTAGGGACAGGCTGTCCTAATTGCAAGGCTCTTTTTAACACTGTTAGCAAAGTAGTAAATGACTTAAAACTTGATGCTAAGGTTACAAAAGAAGAAGATATTTTAAAAATTATGGAATATAACGTTATGGGGCTGCCCACTATAGTTATAGACGAAAAAGTTGTATCTATTGGCAAAACTCTTTCTGCAGATGAAGTTAAAAACCTATTAATCAAATAAAAATGAAAAAGATTATTATTGCAACATTATCATTAATTGCTGTTTTTTTTATTACTGCAACAGAAAATTCATGGGCTCAAGATAAAAGTAAAAGTGGAATTGAGATATTATATTTTCATGGAAAACAACGCTGTAAAACTTGCAATGCCATAGAAAGTCTAACTAAAGAGGTATTAGAAACAAGTTTTGGAAATGAGCTTAAACAAGGAAAAATAAAAATGAAAATTATTGATATTTCTAAAAAAGAGAATGATAAAATAGCAGAAAAGTATGAAGTTACTTGGTCTTCATTATTTGTTAATAAATGGAATAACGGAGCTGAGAGCATTAATAATATGACAAACTATGCTTTCTCATGCGCAAAGGACTCTCCAGATGTGTTTAAAGAAGGCCTTAAGAAAAAAATAAAGGAACTTTTAAAATAATTTTAAATATGGAGTTTCTTCAATCACTTTTAGATAATAGTAACACCCCAATACTTACAGCTTTTTTGCTTGGTCTACTCACAGCTGTGAGCCCATGCCCGCTAGCAACTAATATTACAGCTATTGGCTACATAAGCAAAGATATTAGTAATAAAAACAAAATCTTCTTTGGAGGATTACTATATACCTTAGGTAGAATAATTGCCTACACCAGTATTGGTTTTATTTTAATTCCCATAATAAGAAAAGGCGCTAGCGTATTTGCTATTCAAAAGGCAATAAGCCAATATGGAGAAATGATACTTGCCCCTGCTCTTGTTATGATAGGTTTATTTATGCTCTTTGGGAATAAATTAAACCTACCAAAATTTGGAATTAGTGGAAATGAATCTAAAGAAAAACTAAAGAATAAAGGAATCTGGGGTGCATTAGCACTAGGAATTTTGTTTGCACTGGCTTTTTGCCCAACTAGTGGCGTATTTTACTTTGGAATGTTAATTCCAATGTCTGCTGTAGAAACAGGAGGCTACTGGTTTCCTCTAATTTTTGCAATAGCTACAGCCTTACCAGTAATTATAGTAGCTTGGATACTAGCCTATAGCATAGCTAGCCTAGGCAAATTTTATAAGCGCATACAAATATTCCAAAAGTGGTTTAATATAATAATAGCCCTACTATTTATTGCAGTAGGAGTATATTATGCAATAGTATTTTACATATAATAATAATAA
>CAXYUL010000215.1:0-3684 GCA_964292095.1 uncultured Bacteroidales bacterium
AAAATAGGACAAGCTTACGTTAGGACAATGATAAAAGAAGGTAAGAATGCAGAACAAATTAAAGCTATGTGGCAAGACGACATTACTAAATTTAAGGCACAAAGAAAACAATATTTACTTTACTCAGAATAAATAGAAAAAAATTATGAAAGCTAATGAAGATATAATTAAACAAAAAGTTCAAACCTGGATAGTAAGCTTTTCTATACTATTACTATGCGGTAAATTTATTGCTTTTTATTTAACAAATTCAGTTGGTATATTTACAGATGCTATGGAAAGCATCGTAAATGTACTAGCTGGCTTCATTAGCCTTTATAGCTTAAGATGGGCTGCACAACCAAAAGATAAAGACCATCCTTTTGGACATGGCAAAATAGAACTAGTTTCGGCATCAATAGAAGGATTACTTATATCTATTGCAGGTGGCTTAATTATTTACCAAGGTATTGACAGACTCTTTAGCCAAGATACAATAGAAAAACTAGATATAGGTATAATTGTAGTTGCTACCGCCGGTATAATAAACTATATATTAGGCTATTATAGTATTCATATGGGGAAAAAGTACGATTCAATAGCCTTGGTTGCAGGCGGTAAACATCTACAATCAGACACTTACTCTACCATTGGTTTAGTTATAGGGCTTTTGCTATTGTACTACACAAAAATTGCTTGGATAGATAGTGCTCTAGCCATAATTTTTGGCTCTATTATAATTATTACAGGCTTTTCTATTCTACGTAAAACAGTAAGTAGCTTATTAGATACAGCTGATACTGCTATTTTAGAAGAGATGGTTCACAGCATTAGCGAAAATAGACAGCAAGACTGGATAGATGTTCATAATATGAAAGCAATAAAATATGGAAGTCACCTATATGTAGACTGCGACCTTACACTGCCTTGGTATTACAACATAAAAGAAAGCCATATAGCTTGCGATAAACTTAAAGAAATACTCTTAAAACGTTTTTCTGACAAAGCTCAAATTTCTATACACTCCGATTCTTGCAGCACCTCGCAATGCTCTGGTTGTCTTATGAGCCCTTGTAGCTACAGAACTTGCACACTTGTAGAACAAAGTAAAATAACTCTAGAAGAAATAACTAAAAGCGACGAAGAAAGAAACGAGGTTTAGACTTGAGGAGATAAAATTTCTACTAATCTACTACCATCTATTTGTTCTTCTATCTTTACTTTAATAATATCTTTAGGCAAAATTTCATCAATTTTTTCTGGCCACTCCATAAAGCATAATCCATTAGAAGAAAAATACTCATCTATCCCAATATCATAAGCCTCTTTAACCTTATTTAGCCTATAAAAATCAAAATGATATATCGCAAAGCCCCTGCTAGACTTATACTCATTAACAATTGTAAAAGTAGGACTATTAACCGTATCACTAACTCCTAGCACCTTACAAAGAGCTTTAATAAAAGTAGTTTTACCAGCACCCATTTTCCCATAAAATGCAAAGATATTACTTTCTAAATCTGAATTAGATATATAATTTATAAAGTCATTTGCTAGTATTTCTATTTGAGAAATATCTTTAATTATAAAAGTTTTATTCATGTTATTATTTTCACACAAAATATTAATAATCAAAAGTACTACCACCTATAAATTCTCTCATAACAGATGTGGGCGGAATTGCATTAATTTCGCTTGGATTCAACTCTACAATATAGGACAAAAACTTTAATAAGCGCAAAGCCGTAGCATATGATGGAGAAGAAGGTCTAATTCTTCTTAAAAGCGGCTCTGCATAATGTTTTAACAGAGGTAATTCGTAAATAAGAGCCGAATTAAACATTATATCTGCATTTTCTTGAAAAGGAAATATATTTCTATATTCTCCATTTTTAACACTTTGCCACCTTTGTAAAGTATCTTCGGCACTAGTTCCTCTAAAATTATTATCTCTCACCATTCTTCTTAGTAATCGGTTATCTGTAGTAGATATAGAGTTATTTTCATCAATAGAGAGAGATGTTAGGGCTGAGGCATAAATCTTAAATTTTTTATCATCTTTTATATGAGATGTTAATATTGGATTTAAAGCATGTATTCCTTCCATTACCACAATATCGTTCTCCCCCATTTTTATTTTAGAACCATCAAAAAATCTCTTACCTTCTGCAAAATCAAATTTTGGCATTTCAATCTCTTCTCCAGCAAATAATTGATTCAACTGCTCATTAAGAAAAGCTAAATCCATTGCATCTACATTCTCAAAATCGTAATTGCCATGTTCATCTACCGGAGTATCCTCTCTGTTTACAAAATAATTATCCATAGCAATGACTATTGGATTCATTCCAAGCACTTTAAGCTGAAGCGCAATTCTTTTAGATGTTGTTGTTTTTCCACTGCTAGATGGCCCAGAAATTAAAACTAATTTAACCCTTCCTTTTCTTGCATAAATAGTATCCGCAATATGAGCATATTTTCTCTCATGTAAAGCCTCTGCCACTTGAATTACTATTTTAGTAAATCCATGATGAATAGCTTCATTAATAGTTCCTATATCTTTGGCTCCAATAATTGAGCACCAAGTAGAATTCTCTTTAAATACCTCAAATAGCTTTTCGTTTTCTGTTTTATTTGGAAGTACATGTGGATTTTGCTCACTAGGGAACTGCAAACAAAAGCCAGAGTTATATTTAATTAAATCATAATTATCTAGGTAAGACGTTGAGTAAAGCAAAGGCCCATAGAAAGTATCTCCATAACCTTGTAAATAATATACAGATAAAAAGAACTTTCCTAAAGACTTAAACAATCTAGCCTTATCAAGCTGACCATGTTCTTTAAACAAAGATATAGCTTCTTCATTGGTTGCTTTTATTTTCATAAAAGGAGAGTCTGCAGCTATTATCTCATCCATTCTATTTTTTATATTCTTTACATCCTGCACGGTAATAAGTAAGTCCTCACTATCTCTACAATCTCTACAGCCATTAATATCATCTTTCTTTACTAGCTTTCCATATAATCCTTGAGGAATAGTATAATCTAGTATTAAAAGATATTCGGGATATAAATCATAGACTGCCTTTTGTAATACAAAACTCAACGAACGATTATAGCATCTCCTACCGTCTGCATTATTAATGTCTAAGAATTCTACACTATGCGCCATGTAGAGCGGGAAGCTTAGTTCTTTTAATTGATTATCAACATAGGCTGCCAAGATAGGCTCGTTTATATTTGCGGCTAATCGCAACTTGTCATAGCCAGATTCTGTAATTAAATCTATCAGTTTTGTACCTGGGGTAACTTCTAAGTATAAATCTGTGTTCTTGCAATATATTCTTACTTTTTCCATTTCTATATCTATTTTTTTCTTAACCAATTTTCTGGATCTTGTTTATTTGTTCCATTCCATAGTTCAAAATGCAAAGTTGATGTATTCTGAAAGTCGTCTAAGTAACCTATGGTATCTCCTGTTTTTAATTTATCTCCTACTTTAACTTCTAGTTTAGATAGTTTACAATAAAATGTAAAATATGTTCCATGCTGAACCAACACACATTGATTGTAGCCTGGAATTAAAATTATCTGTTTAACTGTACCATTAAACACTACTTTTACAGCACTATTTTTTTGCGTAGAAATATTTATTCCATTATTAAACGGCATTCTTACATTAGGTAAGCTTGGATGATCGTGCCC
>CAXYUL010000216.1:0-3661 GCA_964292095.1 uncultured Bacteroidales bacterium
TTATAAATATCATCTACCACTTGTGCCCCACTTTCTAAACATTTATTTGTTTGGTCTAAAGTCAGTGCAGGTTCATACACATAGTTTTTAGTTCCGTGTGGTATTTTTTTATCTATTATTCCACAATTTATAGGAAAATTATAATCAACTCCAGAGTCTACTATAACTAGTTCAAATCCATGTTGCCTGCATAAAAAATTGACTCCAGCACCTCCTTTTAAAAAGTTAGCAAGTTGTTGCCATGTAACTTCCTTTGGCGAAAGACTCACATTCTCCTCAACAACCCCATGATCTGCAGCAAAAATCACATTATGTGGTTTTAACAAAGTTGGACTTAAACTATGCTGAATAAGCCCAATTCTAAGTGCCAAATCTTCTAAAACGCCTAAAGAGCCCTTTGGTTTTGTTAAATTATTAATTTTATCTATTAACTCTTTTCTAATAGATTTATCTGTTTCTGTAATATTGAAATTCATTTTTACTTATTTTTTCAATTAATATTTATTTAATTTTTACGGGTATTCCACTTATCATTAATACAACTTCGTCTGCTTTTGATGCTATATACTGATTTAACCAGCCTAAGATATCTGTAAATTCCCTTTGAGCTTTATTTGGCGACACCCCTCCTAAACCTATTTCGTTTGTAACAAAAATAAATGTAGCATATTTAGAAGTAAAGGCATTGAACTCCTCTTTAATTTTTTCTAGAATTTCTTTAACAGAATAATCAATATTAATTGGATTATTAATAGTATCATAGTAAAAGTTGGTAGCCCAAAGCGTTACGCAATCAATTACTATAATATTTTTAGCATCTAAATTATTGCTACTAGGTAAACTTATATTAGAAAGTTGCTTTTCTTCCTCTATATTTACCCACATTGGACCTCTTGCATCTTTATGCTTTTGAATTCTACTAGCAAACTCTTTATCCCATACTCTAGCTGTGGCAACATATATTGGATGCTCAGACATAGATAATGCTAAACTTTCTGCATAAGAACTTTTACCAGAGCGCTGACCTCCACTTATTAAAATTATTTTTTTCATATTTTTAATTAAAACTAGGCAAATTTACTATAAAATTATCAGTCTGCACTAAAATAATATAACTGTTTTGTTCTAAAAAAAAATTTAAACTCACTTGGTATTATTGCTGGAATTTTTAGTTTATCGGAAAAACTCTTTGTAAATTGCTCATTGTCTGAGCCAAAGTTTAAGAACGCCAATTTAATTATAAATTCATAGGTATTTACATTTAACACTACTTGCTCTACAACTTGCTGTAAACAGTCTTTGATAGTAGCAATTTGCACCCCCCTATCACTTTGAGCAAATACTACAGCTCCCTGCGAAACGCTATTGTTAGGATAATCTAGTAGATAACAATTGTTATAAGTTTTTAGGGCTATATAATTATTAGACCTACTAATATCTACATTTAAAAAAGGCAACAATGCATATGACTTAAGCCTTAATAGCTCATTATTAGCATAATTATTAATAAATTCTTTAGATTGAAGTATAAAATTATTGTAAGATATCCCTTTTTTTGAATAAATCTGACATGCTACTAGTCTAAAATTAGTTTGCAAATTCCTCCAATTATTGGGTCTAAAACGCTTATTATCAGCTAAGCCCTTTTCACCAATGAGAACTATTATATTTTGACCCCTATTGATATTATCAATACTTTTATAATTATCATTAAGGTAGGTAATTGTTTCCCATCTACCTTGTTCCATTGCCTCTTGCTTAATATTTTTACTAGAACTACAGATAGACAAACTATCAGAAAATATTCTTAGAAATCCTCCATAATCTTTGCTAAAATTGGTCATTTTCAAATCATTATTCTTCTTATAAACAGCAGAAAACCTAAATTTAATGTCTGCAGGTACACTAGCGCTAGTAAAAACGCTAGTTAAATCTCTCAAAATATTAAGCACAAAGCTTCTTTTAAGCTCATTATAAACACTTGTCTCCAATGCAAATATTATATTTATGTTTCTCATATCATCAACAAGAGTTAAGCTCTTAGCAAAAGTTATAGAATCTGAATTTAGCCAAGTAACTTTACAATTACTCATATCTTTAATTTCTCTAAGACTTGCATTAGACTTAATATTATTAAATAAAAGTGAATTAGAAATCCATCCTATTTTCTTGGTTTTTATATCTTTGTGGTTTAAAATTAATGACTCAGACACCAAAGAAGCATTTAAATATTTTTTTAAGACATAAACAGTATCATACAGGGCCAAAGAAGAATACTTTTTCTCTAAAAAATAGTCTTCAAATAAATACACCGAATCTATATTTTTAAAATAAGATTTAAAATTTCTAATAGCCATAGTATCATTAATAGCAACAATAGCCATATTATTACTTCCACTCATAACCCTATGTTCCAGTAAATTATCCATTTTTACCCAAGGTAGATTATCTGGTTTATCCTTTATACGCAGTCTTCTTTTAAATAAATATTTATCATTATATTTACATACTTTTGCGTAATTCTTACGTTTTTTAACTAACAATAAAGCATCTAAAAATTCAAAATCGCTAGCAATTTCGTTCCCTTGTACACAAACATAAGCATGGGTGGGATTATTTGCAACATAAAGAAGCATATTCTTTTTCTTCCCGACATTTTTTTCTAGTTCATACTTTCTGCAAGCATAAGCATACCTATATAAACTCTCATCCCTTTTAAAAAAAGTAAGATAAGAAGAGCACGAATAAGAGAGCAGAGATACAAAAACAAACACGCACACTAGGTATAAGCTTCTAATATCATTAATCCTTTTCATAAACTTTTAGTTGCTTTATAATATTTGTATTTCCTTGGAAACTAGCTTCTACCTTTGTAATTTCTAAATTAGAATTTCCTAAAAACTTTCAAGCATGGCAGTAAGAATAAAAATCCTTTCTTCCTTTATTTCCAACTATAAGCAATACATCTTTATTCCCTGCTAAATAATTATTGAGTAAATAATTATAATTTAAATTAAAATCTAAACCATCTGCAATATTTTGTAATTTATCTTTTATATCATTAACAATCAAAAGTTTACCATCTGTATCGGAAAATTCAAAATTTTCTAACACTTCTATATTATGAATAATTGGGTAAGCCGTTCGTTCTGTATAAAGTTTAACTATATACTTTCCTGCGTTGTAAAATGTATATGATATGTATTTACTATTATACATTCCGTAGTATCCATCTTCAAAATACCAACACCATTCTTTATCCTCCCCAAAAGCTCTAAACACAACTGTCTCCCCAGCAAAAACCTTATGTGGAGCATTTATACCAATAGTATAATTTGCATTTTCCGTATCATCCACTATATAATCATTTATCTTTTTAGAACTCAATAAAGATTGGCTAATATCTTCTTCTTTATTAAACTTTACAATACAAGTTATAATAAGGCCCAGCAACATAATAATTAAATAGAATACAAATCTTTTATTTATCATAGTCTTTTGTGTTTTTATCCATCAATCCAAGTTCACATTTATCAATACTACTTTGTAGCATAAGTAAATTTTTCTTTTTTATTAAAAGAATCTCCCTTTCAAAAGAATATGATTCTAAGCACCAAGCCATTTGATAATAAATCTTATACCTCAAATCATTTTTGTGCAT
>CAXYUL010000217.1:0-3650 GCA_964292095.1 uncultured Bacteroidales bacterium
AGTTAGCGTTCTGTTGATAGGAAAAGAAGAGCCATAACCGGCTGCAGAACCTAATGGACATTGATTTACAATATTATATTCGCCATTAAACATATATATATCATCTATTAGACTTTCGGCGTATGCTCCAAACCATAAGCCAAATGATGATGGCATTGCAATTTGTGCATGAGTATAGCCAGGTAATAGTACTTTTTTATATTTTTCGCTTAATTCTATTAGCTTACAGAATAAATTATATATTTCTTCTTTAAAAATTGTAATTTCTTCTTTTAGTAGTAGCTTTATGTCTGTTAAAACTTGGTCGTTTCTAGATCTGCCCGAATTTATTTTTTTACCTATGTTGCCTAATTTTTTAGTAAGCATTAATTCTATTTGCGAATGAACATCTTCTACATGGTCATCTATATTAAATTTTCCTTCTTGTATGATTTGTTCAATATCATCTAGTCCCTTTTGTAGAACTTTTTCTTCTTGGTCCGTTAGTAAACCTATAGTTAAAAGCATTTTTATGTGTGCTTTTGATCCAACAATATCGTGTTTTGCCAGTCTTAAATCTAGTATTCTATCTTGTCCTACAGTGTATTGGTTTACAAATTCTGTAGCTGTGGTTCCTTTATTCCAGAGAGTACTCATCTTTTTATTTTATATTCTTTATAAAGTTGATATATAAGCCTATTGCCTGTTTTATTTCATTGATATTAATAAATTCATCTGCTTTATGGCTCCTAGATGAGTTTCCTGGGCCCATCTTAATTGCAGCAATATCTAATCTCATCCAATCTGATGTTGTGGGAGAAATAAATTCTTTTATTCCAAGTTTTTTTATAGTAGTACTTAATGCACATTCTGTGGGCGTATAGGAGCATTTATTATCTAAGTTTCTAGCACTAAGTTTACTTTTAAGCTTCCCTTTTAGTATATTAAATAATTCTAAGTTAGTGTAACACTCTGTTGTTCTTATATCTATAGTAAAATTTGCTTTGCTAGGAACAACATTATGTGCTTGCCCAGAATTAATTTGCGTTACATTTGCTCTTATCTTACCCATCAAAGGCGATACTTTTCCAAAATCTATATTTCTAATTGTGTTTATATCGTCTAAAGCAACATATAGAGCATTAATACCATCTTCTGTTGCTACATGAGCGCTAATTCCTTCTGCTTGTGCATCTATAACTAATAATCCTCTTTCTCCAATTGCAGCATTCATTCCTGTTGGCTCCCCAATAATTACAAAATTAGGAAAAAGCGGAATGGAAATATTTTTAGAATTTTTTGTTTTTATCTCCTTCATTATTAGATCTATACCATTTTTGCCAGATATTTCTTCTTCTGCAGAAAGAGTTAATAGTAAGTTAACACTGCAATCTTTATTATTTTCTAAATTAGAAAAGTATAGAAAGCATGCAATCTGGCTAACCACACTTGCTCCATCGTCGTGTGTAACTAAAGCATATATGTTCCCTTCATTTTCCCAAACTTTAAAAGGGTTGAAACTATATTTTGGACTTTCGTGTACAGTGACTATATGAGCCGTTAACATAAGTGTTTGCCTATTGTTAGAGAAATAATTGTTGTAAACAATAATGTTATTTTTAATTCTCTCTATAGTGTAGTTGCTTTTTAACTCATGTTTATATAAAAAATTATATAAAAAATTGGCTCTATGTTCTTCTTCTTTAGAATATGATGGTATCTCAATCATTTCTTTGAGTAGAGAAATGGCTATAGAATAATAATAATCTATGTTGTCTATTCTAAGCATTTTTATAGTTTTAATAGAGTTTCCTTTTTATTTAATAAGTTAGAAGCGTGTTTAATAATTACTTTCTCAACTCCATTTTGCAAAGCATAAAAAGCATTATCTAATTTAGGAATCATTCCATCGCTAATAATGTTCTCATTTAGTAAATCTTTATATGTTTTTTGTGTAACTAGCGGAATTATTGCATCTTCTTTAGATTTATCATATAAAACCCCTTCTTTCTCAAAGCAATAAATAAGTTCTGTACTATAATCTTTTGCTAAAGAAATAGCTATAGACGATGCCATGGTATCTGCGTTTGTATTTAATAATGTGCCATTTGAATCGTGAGTGATAGCGCAAAATACAGGACAAATTCCTCTACCTAGTAATGAATTTAAAAATAGTGTGTTAATCTGGTAAGGATTTACATCTCCAACATAACCCCAATCAATATCTCTATTATTCCTTTTTACAGCAGGAATGCAATCGCCATCTGCGCCAGAAAGCCCAAGTGCATTTGTCCCAATCTTTTGTAAACTAGCAACAATTTGTTTATTAATTAATCCGGCATAAACCATTACTACTAATTTTAAAGTGTCTTTGTCTGTAATTCTTCTGCCTTGCTCCATTCTTACATTTATTCCAAGCTTATTAGATAATTCACTTGCAATAGCTCCACCACCATGTATTAGAATTTTAGGTCCATCTATTTTATTAAAATTCTTTAAAAACTCCTCTAATTTTTCAGCTTGGTCTACAATATTTCCACCTATTTTAATTATTGTCAACTGTTTCATTTTTATATACAATTTGATATTAATATTTCTTTTAAAATTGTTTGAGCACATACTAATCTGTTTGCTGCTTGCTCTATTACTATAGATTCTTTACTATCTATAACGTTGTCACTTACTATCATGTTCCTCCTAACTGGCAAGCAATGCATAAAATAAGCATTATTTGTTAAGCTCATTTTATGCTCATCTACTCTCCAACTAATATCTGTAGTCAGAATTTTCCCATAATTTTCATCTTGGCAAGCTGACCAGTTTTTGGCATAAATAAAATCTGCTCCTTCAAATGCCTTATCTTGTTCATATTCTATTTTTGTCCCATTTGTATAAGTGCTTTCTAATTCATATCCCTTGGGATGAGTGATTATTAATTGGTAATTAGCAGCTAAACACCACTGAGCAAATGAGTTAGCTACTGCCTGAGGAAGGGCCTTAGGATGGGGAGCCCAGCTAAGGACAACTTTTGGTTGTTTTTTCTTCTTATATTCTTCTATTGTAAATACATCGGTAAATGCCTGGAGTGGGTGTCCGCAAGCACTTTCTAAACTTACTATAGGTCTTCCCGACAATTTTACAAACTGATTTATAATATCTTGATTATAATCCTCTTCTTTATTATTTAATTGGGCAAAACTTCTTATACCTATAATATCGCAGTAAGCTCCCATAACCGGAATTGCCTCTAGGATATGTTCTACTTTATCTCCATCCATTACCACCCCAAATTTACTTTCTATTTTCCAAGCTCCCTGATTAATATCAAGTACCATTACATTCATACCCAGGTTCATTGCAGCTTTCTGAGTGCTCAAACGTGTCCTTAGACTAGAGTTAAAGAATATTAAAAGTATGGTCTTATTTATTCCTAACTTAGAATAAGCAAAAGGATTTTTTTTAACATCAAAGGCATCTCCTAATGCCTTTGATAGATTTGGTATATCGTGTATAGATAAAAAATGTCTCATTTATAATTTTAGATTTTATTTTGTTGTAAAATTATGCACTCGTTAAAGGCATTTAGAAATATTTCCACTTCTTCTTTACTTAAGCATAGGGGAGGAAGTATTCTAATTGTATTTGCGCCGGCTCCACCTGTAAAAATATGT
>CAXYUL010000218.1:0-3618 GCA_964292095.1 uncultured Bacteroidales bacterium
GCAAAGAAAATTAATATAACAATAGATAATCATAAAACCATTGTAGCTCAAGGTACAACAATATTAGAAGCAGCAAGACAAATAGGCATAGAAATTCCAACTTTGTGTCATATAGATTTAAAAGGAACATGTATATAAAATAACCCTGCTTCATGTAGAATTTGTGTTGTAGAAATAGAAGGAAGAAAGAACCTAGCCCCATCATGTGCAACAGAATGTACAGAAGGTATGATAATAAAATCTAGCACATTAAGAGTAATGAATGCCCGTAAAGTAGTGGCAGAATTAATATTATCAGACCACCCAAACGACTGTTTAATATGTTCAAAATCTGGAAAATGCGAACTTCAGAAATTAGCAATTAGATTCAACCTAAGAGAAATGCCATTTTTAGGTGGCGAACAATCTTTAAGAAAAAAAGAAATAACACCATCTATTGTTAGGGATATGAATAAATGTATCTTTTGTAGACGATGCGAGAGTGTATGTAACCATGTTCAAACTGTTGGAGCATTGGGTGCTGTTAGAAGAGGTTTTAACACAACCATAGCTCCTGCGTTTGATAAAATGATGATAGAAAGCGAGTGTACATATTGTGGTCAATGTGTGGCAGTTTGCCCTGTAGGAGCACTTACAGAACACGATCACACAAATAAATTACTACTAGATTTAGAAGATAAAACTAAAACAGTAATTGTACAAACAGCACCGGCAGTAAGAGCAGCTCTTGGCGAAGAATTTGGATTAAAACCAGGCACACTAGTAACAGGAAAAATGGTTTCTGCATTAAGAGAACTAGGATTTGCAAAAGTATTTGACACAGATTTTGCCGCAGACCTAACCATCCTAGAAGAAGGCAGCGAAATTTTAGAACGTTTAAATAAATTCTTAAATGGAGATAAAAGTGTTCGTATACCAATATTAACATCGTGTTGTCCTGCATGGGTAAACTTTTTTGAACATTATTTTCCAGATATGCTAGATATTCCATCTACATCCAGATCTCCACAACAAATGTTTGGAGCAATTGCTAAAACGTACTGGGCGGAAAAAACTGGAATTAAGAGAGAAAATTTAGTGGTTGTATCTATAATGCCTTGTTTAGCAAAGAAATACGAATGTGCACGAGAAGAATTCAAAACAAATGGAAACCCCGACGTAGATTACTCACTAACTACTAGAGAGCTAGCTACACTAATTAAGAGAGCCAATATTAATTTTGATAAACTTCCCGACAGTTTATTTGACAGTCCACTTGGGGAATCTTCTGGAGCAGGAGTCCTTTTTGCTGCATCAGGAGGAGTTTTAGAAGCCGCTCTACGAACAGTATATGAAACACTCACAGGCTTAGAACTTAAAAATATAGATTTTAAACAAGTAAGGGGTTTATCTGGATTAAGAAAAGCTAGTATAGACCTTAATGGATTTGAATTAAAAGTGGGAATAGCTAATGGACTTGGAAATGCAAGACTAATGTTAGATGAAATTAGAAATTCTAAGAGCGAATATCACGTTATAGAAATTATGGCATGTCCAGGTGGATGTATAGGTGGTGGTGGTCAGCCATGGCATCATGGCGATTCTGCAATTTTAAATGCCAGAGCATCTGCAATATATAAAGAAGATGAAGATAAACAAATTAGGCAATCACATAAGAATCCTTATATAATTAAATTATATGAAGAATTTTTGGGAAAGCCCCTTGGAGAAATGTCTCATAAACTTCTTCACACTCATTACTTTAACAAATCTAATTAACTACCAACTATGTCAGATATTAAATTAAATGCTCAAATTAAAGAGCAAGTAAAAAAAATATGCTATAAATTTGGAAACAACAAGAACGAACTTATAAATATTCTGCATCAATCTCAATTAATTATGGGATATTTACCAGAGGATATGCAAAGATACATAGCAGAACTTTTAAGAATTCCTGTTTCTAAAGTATATGGAGTTGTAACATTTTACACTTTCTTTACTATGTCGCCTAAAGGAAGATTTCCAGTATCTGTTTGTATGGGAACAGCTTGCTATGTTAGAGGCTCAGAAAAAATACTAGAAGAATTTAAACGTGTACTTGGTATTGATGTTGGCCAAACAACAGCAGATGGAAAATTTTCTTTAGACTGTTTAAGGTGTGTTGGCGCTTGTGGCCTTGCACCAGTGGTTACTATTGGAGAAAAAGTATATGGAAGGTTAGATCCTATTGATGTAAGAAAAATATTGGAAGAATATAATTAAAGTATGTTAGCCATCTCTTTTTTAAATAAAATTTATGTATAAAATAAAAATATTTATATTTGCAAAAAACTATAAATAATAAAACACACAATGAAAAAAATTAAAATTTTAGTTGTAGCTGCTTTTGCAATGTTTGCAATATCTTGCGGCAATAACGCTGGTAGCCAAGATAATCAATCAGAGGCTGCTGTTGTAACAGAAGAATGTGGTGGAGACTGCAGTTCATGTCCTTCAAAATGTGGCTCAGATACTACAGCACAAATGGCTAGCGATAGCACAACTTGTTGCTCTAAAGCTACAGGTGAAAAACACGAATGTACTAAAGAAGAATGTGCTTCTTGTAAAGATAAAAAGGGCTGTCCAAATCAAAAATAACAGTTTAAAATTAACTTTTTATAAAAAAGGCGCTGTGATTTAGCGCGTTTTTTTATAAAATATACTTAAAGCCCAGTTAGCTATTTAATTATTGAATATTTTTTAGTAAGTTTGTGGTATAATACATTTTGTAAATTATTTTATTAAATACATTATGTTTAATTATTTACTATGGTAATTACTAATTCTGATACTTTATTAAGACATAGAACAATTGATAAATGCTTAAGGAATAGCTTTAAAAAGTATTCTCTTAACGATTTAGTATTTGCCTGTTCTTCTGAGCTTTCTAATATCTCTCTTTATAAAAAGGGTAAGACTAAATTAGTATCTAAAAGAACGATTCAACTAGATTTACATTTTATGAGAGATAAAGATAACGGATATGGAGCACCTATCATAGTATATGAAAATAAATATTACAAATACTCAAACCCCAGTTTTAGTATAGAAAAAGCAATTGTTAAAGAAGATAATTATGTTTTAATTGGAGAACTTTTAAAAAATTTAAAGGAATTTAGTAGGTTTAAAGAATTAAGTACATTAAGAAATGCAATTAATATATTAGACGAAGAGGTTTCTGCATTATTTAATAGAAGAGAAAGTGTTATCTCTTATGAGGGTAAAGATAAGCCATTGGGCTTAGAACTTTTTGATAATTTTTGCGATGCAATATTAAATAAAAAAGTATTATATATTGGATATTATTCTTCTAGATCAGAAAATATTATTTCTATTGTTTTTTACCCTTTTTATTTAAAAGAATATAGAGGAAGATGGTTTGCCCTTGGATATAAGGATGGTTTAAATAGTGTTTATAAATTACCACTTGATAGAATAAGAGATTTCTCTTATTCTATACTCCCTTTCCCACAAGAACTACACTTTAATCCAGCAGATTATTTTACTAATATAATTGGAGTAACAAAATTGTCGGGAGAAGTTAGAGAAATTGAGCTTCTAGTTAAAAATAAAATTGCCCCTTTTGTTAAATTAAAT
>CAXYUL010000219.1:0-3594 GCA_964292095.1 uncultured Bacteroidales bacterium
CTCTATTATCCTCCTTCCTTCTAGTTATAATCTCATTCCTCATATTAAATGAATTCTCTACATAATTACCATCCTTATCTTTAATCATAACCATTCCATCCTTATAAATAGGATCTGCATTTTTCTCTGTAACTGTATTGTAAAGTTTTACATTCTTATCAAAATACTCATAATTCAAAGATACGCCATTGGTATAGTGCTCATTAAAATAGGTAAGTTCTATTTTTACCCCGCCAATATTTAAATTTGCTCCAATTTCTGCATTTCTTGTTTTAGTAGGTAAAAAGTTATAATTTAAAATTTCACTTTCTATAACAGTATCAAAAAGTGCTAATCCGCTTTCTGCATGTTTAAACATTTGAAAATCTATATACGTATCTCCCCCATATAGTAAATTAATAGAAGGCATCTTCTGTAAAATCCCCCAGCCTCCTCTAATTGCTATATTTCTAAACAAGTTCTTTTTTGTACCCTTAAAAATAGTATACTTGGCATTAAAACGTGGATCTAAAGTTGGATTATAATCATATCCACTTATAATCATTTTTGTTAAACGAGCACCTGCTATAAGCTCTAGAGATGTTTTATTAATAGGAATAGTTAACTTTTCTTCTAAAAATAAAGAGAAATCGCTCATAAATGGAATATCACTGTATTTTCTTTCTCTAAAGTTTTGAGGAATATCCTCTCCATACCACTCTCCCCTTCCATTATTACCCTTTGTATTCCACTCTAATCCTAATAATGTTTTAGACAAGGCTTTTCCTATTTTTTTGTTTAAGTTTCCCGATACTTTTGCATTCAAATATATAGGAATCTCATTTACTCTAAAATCTCTATTATAAATAGACTTTGTAAAATACCCAAGATTAACTCCCTCATAATAAGTATTGGTTGTTGGAAGCTGATTAGCTTTTACCTCAGAAAATTCTTGCATATTAGATGTCCCATAGTTTGCAGACAAATTATAATTTAAAGAAGAAATCCACGATTTATTTAACATCCAATTACCATAAAGAGCCAAGTTAAACGAATTTTTATTTGTTTTAGTAAAAGAATTATAATTAGCATCTGGATCTGCTTTAGTATTATTAGAGATAAAACTTCCTGCAAATCTTGCATTAAATCTAAATGGCTTTCTATCAGAATTAAATGTATTAGAATAAGCTATGCCAAAATTTGTTCTATCAAAAGTTGCTGTAGGAGATCGTCTATCCGCACTAGCATTAGCATAATCAACATCTAAATTTACATATCCGTTATTTCTACCTAAGCTAAACCCCTTATTAGCAGAAATAGCTTTTGCCTGAGGATCAACCTTAAATCTCACTTCAAACGGAGTTCTACCAGCCTTTGTTGTAACTAGGACAGCTCCAGAAGTTAAATCTCCATACTCTGCAGAAACAACTCCCTTAATAACCTCTATAGACTCTATATTTTCTGTAGAATAGTCTCTAAAATCTGTTGTAATAGGGGCATTACTAGCTGAATATAACGATGCATCAGAGCTAACCTTGCCGCCATTTACCATAAAACCAACTCCACGTGCCCCATTATTACCAGCAAGATCATCACTTATAGTTCTAATTGTAATTTTGTTTTTGTCTGTTAAACTTGGGTTATTAATTAAATTACCTGGCATTAACTGCATAACATCAGAAATACTTGTAGCCTGCAAATGCTGAATAGCATTTTTATTTATTCTACTAGATGAGTTCATTGTTTCCCCAGATTGAGCTGTAACGGTAATCTCTTCTAAAGCCAGATTATCTTCTGTCATAAGTAATCTAAAATTTTTAACATCTCCCTTTATAATAATAGGAAGCTCATAATTAGTATACCCTAAAGCAAAAGCTTGAATGTTATAACTACCAGTTAAAACTCCGGCAATTTTAAATTCGCCTTTATCATTGGTAAATCCCCATTGATTAATTTCCTTTATCAGTACTTGTGCAAAAGGGATAGGATCGTTTGTACCTTTTACAGTAACCGTACCCTCAACTAAGAAGGTCTTGCTTGTCTGCGCCTGTACACCCAATGCAAACAAAAGACACAAGAAAGTTAATAAAATGTTTTTTTTCATGTAGGTTAAATAGTTAATTTATAAATTGTATACAAAGGTATGCTATAATAAGCACTAATCACCAAGCACAAGCTAACATATTAATTCACAAAACAATATATTCTGTACCTTATCGTGCCATTTAATGCCATTTGCTAGTATTATTAACTATTTGCTAAAATATCTACTGGTACACTAGTAAACACTTTGCCTCAGTTCTAAAAAATATTAAATTTGCAAATCCTAAAAAAACTAAAAATGGAAGAGTTGCAAAAAGAGATGGAACGATTGCGCACAGAGATAAAAAAGAAGGTAGGAAGATCTATGGACACTCCATCTGATTACGACTACCTCTCCTCTGAGCTGCAAGCTAATTTAAAAGAATACATAAGCCCAACAACACTAAAAAGATTTTTTAACTATATACCTAATGATGTTACAACAAGAACATCTACCCTATCTCTATTAAGCAGATTTGTGGGTTACGATGGCTGGGCAGACTTTATCAAGTGCAATAAACAAGAAGAAGAACCACAAACAATAACATTCTATAAAGAGATAGGTGAAGGCTTTGCAGACTTTATAGACATAGAACTTATTCACAACTCGCAAGACGGTTGTTGTCAAATTTACAAAGCTAAGCGCTTTGGCAAATGGCACACACTAAAAACGCTAAAGGCAAAATACAGAGAAGACAAGCAATATGTAGAACGCCTAAGGCGAGAATTTATAGTTTCTTATTTACTTTTGCATCCCGATACAATACAAACTGTTAGCTACGAAATTGTAGGAGAATTAGGCTGGTGTATTATATCTCGCTACATAGATGGAGAAAATTTAAAGGACTATATTGTTAAAAATAAAATAATTGCAAAAGAATTTCTACCCATACTAAAAAAAATATGCCTTGCCATAGACTTTGTACATAAGAGCGGTTTTACCTATAACAATATTAAATATCAAAATATTATTATAAAAGACGCTAGCGCAGATATAAAATTGCTCGATTTTTCTAAGACACAAGCATACTCCCCACAGCACAACGACTATAACGATTTAGTTAAATTAATTATAGAGCTTAACGATATAATGCTAATAAAAATAAAAGGCATAGAAAAAGTTCTAAATTTACTTAATAATAAAAGTAAAATAAAATGTGCTCTAGATATATATAATATTCTTAGCTATAAAATAGACTACACTCCATATATAGTAGCCACATGTCTTATTTTCACAGCCCTATTTAGTTCATTTTTAGGATACAATCTTGGGCAACAAAAACTAAAAAACTATATTTACATAGACACTATTAGTGTAGATAACGGAGAAATTATGGACTTCTCTTCATCAATTGTAATTTTTGACACTCTATCTAAATTAGTAATTAAAAACACGCAGTTAGAATGTATTAAATGCATGGCTAACATAGAATCTATTAAATCTGTAAAGGGGCAAATAATGGCAATAAACGAAGAGAATAAAAAATTTAATGCCAACAAAGAGAAATACCCTACAAGTATACTTAACAAGTA
>CAXYUL010000220.1:0-3592 GCA_964292095.1 uncultured Bacteroidales bacterium
TAGAAAAATTTATATGGGAGCTTAAAAAGGCTTCTAATTTTCAGTTTGTTTATGGAAGTAAAGATATTGAAAATGTAAAAGGTGTTAGCGTTGATATAAAGAATGGCACTATTGATATGGTAATGTCTGCTGCATTAGCAAAAACTAATTTAAAGTATGAGATTAATGATAATATTATTTATATAAAGCTTATTCCTAAGCAGCAAAAGCCTTATAAGGTAAAGGGAACTATTTATGATGTAAGTGGTGAACCTTTAGTTGGGGCCGTGGTGAATGTTAAAAATACAAAGGTGGCTGTTAGTGCCGATATTAATGGTAATTTTGATATAACGGTTCCTGCTAATACAGATAATGTTTTGGTAATTACTTATACAGGAATGAAGACTAAGGAGGTGAGAATTAGGGAGCTAGTAGATGCACTAAGAATAAAGCTAGAAGAAGAGGCTTTGGCTTTAGATGAATTAGTGGTGTATAGTACTGGGTATCAAATGATAGATAAGAGAATGTCTACTTCTTCTATTACTTCTGTAAAGGCTAATGATATTGTACAAGCTAATGCTTCTACTTTAGATAATATGTTAATGGGAAAGGTTGCAGGTATGACAGTGTTAAATAATTCTTCTACACCGGGGGCAGCAGCTAAGATAAGGATTAGAGGAGTTTCTACTATATCTGGAAATCAGGATCCTTTATGGGTTGTAGATGGAATTATATTAGATGATCCAGTTCCTTTATCAACAGAAGAGATTAATAGCTTAGATAATGTGAATTTGATAGGAAATGCAATTTCTGGCTTAAATCCTATGGATATTGAGAAGATTGATATTTTAAAAGATGCTTCATCTACAGCAATTTATGGCACTAGAGCGGCAAATGGAGTTATTGTTGTTACTACAAAAAAAGGTAAGCAAGGACGTGCTGTTGTCAACTATAATTTAACTACTTCTATAACAGAAAGACCTAGCTATTCTCGTTTGCAATTAATGAATTCTAAGGAGAGAATAGATGTTTCTAAAGAGATAGAGCAAAGGGGCCTAACATTTTCTATGAGACCAGCAAGAGTTGGCTATGAGGGAGCATTAATGGATTTATATGATAGAGTGATTACGCAAGATGAGTTTTTAAGAAGAGTGCAAAGGATGGAGGAGACCAATACAGATTGGTTTGATGAACTTTATAGAACGGCATTTGCTCATAAACATTCGCTATCGGTTTCTGGTGGAACAGATAAGGTAAATTATTACTTCTCTGGTGCTTATGCAAATGAGCAGAATACTGTTAAGAAATCTGGAGTAGAGCAGTATAATGCAAATATGAAGATTATCGTAAATTTTAGAAAGAATCTAATTGGAACAATACAGCTTAGAGGCGCCTTATCTAATAAAGATTACTTACATTCATCTATATCTCCATACCAGTATGCTTATAGTACTTCTAGGGCTATTGAGTTGTATGATGAGAATGGAAATAGAAAGTTTTATAATAAACAGCAAGGAAATCAACAACAACTTGTTTATAATATATTGCACGAGATAGATGAAACAGATTATGAGATTAGAAATAACTCTATAAATTTTAATGCCAATTTAATGTGGCAGGTAAAGGACTTTAGATTTAACGGTACTGTTGGTATTAATAATGCAGAAACTCATGAGAAAAATTGGTTTTCTGAGAGGTCGTATTATGCTTCTCAGTTGAGATTTATTAATTATGGCTCTGCATTTCCTTCTACAGACCCTACTCATCCTTTTGTTAAGGACCAGTGCCAGCTGCCTTATGGAGGTGGTATTACTAATTCAGATACAAGAAACTTTGCTTATACGCTTAGGCTACAGGCTGATTACCAGAAAAAATTGGCAAAGTATCACGATTTTGCTCTTGCAGCAGGAACAGAGCTTAGATCTACAAAATACGATGGAGTTAATTCTACATCATTTGGCTATTTACCAGATAGAGGAGAGAAATTTATTTATATAGATCCAGTATCATGGCCAAAATATAATGAGTTACTAAAGAAAAATCCTAAGATTATAACTAATAGATTGTCTAATTTTGTTTCGTTATATGGAATTTTTACCTATTCATTTAAACAGAAGTATATATTAAATTTTAATATTAGAGCAGATGGTTCTAATAAATTTGGCCAAGATAAGAGTGCTAGGTTTTTGCCAATATGGTCTTTATCAGCTAAATGGAATATACATAATGAGAAGTTGTTTAGTGATATTATGTGGCTTAATGAGTTAGCTGTTAAGGGATCAATAGGTGTTCAGGGTAATGTTTCAGATGACCAGACTCCTCATACAATTGTTTCTTCTGGATCTATGGATGATTTGTCGGGAGAATACTTGTATTATATTTCTAAGTACCCAAATCCTTTGTTGAGGTGGGAAAAAACCAATTCTTATAATATTGCTGTAGATTTTTCTTTTTTAAACAATAGGGTATCAGGTACTTTTGAGTATTATTATAAGTATGGAAAAGATCAGGTTATTAAAACACCCGTTACACCAACATCTGGCGTTACAAGTATGTCTTTAAATGCTGGTGATATAAAAAATATGGGATATGAGCTTGTACTTAATTTTGTTCCTATCAAATTAAAAGATTGGCTTTGGTCTGTTTCTTTAAATGGTGCTAAGAATGTTAATACTGTTATTAATTCTGGCTTATCTAGAGATTATTCTTATCTTAATTATTTAAATGGTTCTGTTATTAAAGAGGGAACAGCAGTTAATACTTTTTATTCATATATGTTTAATGGATTAGATGATAAGGGCTTACCAACTTTTAATATGGATAGAACAGATATAAATGCAGATAATATGTATGATAAGATCTTTTCTGTTTCTGGTAATAGAGTGCCAGATATTCAGGGAGGTATTGGGAGTAATTTAAGATATAAAAACTTTTCTTTAAATCTATTTTTCTCATATAGTTTAGGTAGTAAAGTTAGACTTAATAATTTATACAGCGATTCTGGGCAGCGTTTGCCTCAACCACAACAAAATATGTCGTCCGAATTTATTAATAGGTGGAGAGTGCCAGGAGATGAGAAGTTTACAAATATTCCTGTTTTATCTAATGAAGAATTAGCTTTTAAAGATAAGGTTATGGATAGAAAAATTGCAGATAATGGGTGGCAAATGTATAATAAGAGTGATTTAAGAGTTGTTTCTGGAGATAATATTAGGTTGAGATCGGCTTCTATACAGTATAATTTTAGTGAGAGTATTTGTAAGCTTTTAAGATTAAAGGGTGCTAGTTTAAGGCTAGAGGGTAATAATCTTTTTGTTATTGCTTCAAAGGATTTGCACGGGCAAGATCCAGATCAAATAACATTGGGAGCACAAGCCGCTCCTCCATTATCTTCTTATTCTTTTGTTCTTAATGTTAGTTTTTAAATTAGATTATTATGAAATTGAAAATGAATTATTTAGATCATAATATGCCAAAGGCAATGATAATAAAAAAAATATTTGCAGCAAGTGTGTTTTTCACTGTATTGGTATTCTCGTCTTGTACAAAATTTTTAGACGAGTCTTCTCAAGATTTAAAGATACCTAAAACCGTAAAAGACTATAAGGAGCTA
>CAXYUL010000221.1:0-3591 GCA_964292095.1 uncultured Bacteroidales bacterium
ATTTACAAAAACTAGCTTTAAAGAGGTTATGGACGGGGTTAAACCTCTACTAAAAAATGGAATGGAAAGCCTTATTTTTGATATTAGAGATAACTCTGGTGGCTATTTTGATCAAGCACTTTTGCTTTCTAATGAGTTTTTAAAGAAAGGTGAATTAATTGTGTATATGGCTGGTAACCATAGGCCTAGACAAGATTTTTTTGCTGATGGTAAGGGTAAGTTGCAGGATGTAAAGTTATATGTATTGGTAAATGAGGGCTCTGCTTCTTCTAGTGAGATATTTGCAGGAGCTATTCAGGATAATGATAGGGGAACTATAGTTGGTAGAAGGTCGTTTGGCAAGGGTTTAGTTCAGGAACCAATTTATTTTAACGATGGCTCTGGAATAAGACTAACTGTTGCACGTTTTTATACACCAACAGGACGATCTATTCAAAAGCCATATTCAACAGATTATCAGTATGATATATGGGAAAGATATAGGCATGGAGAAATGACTGTTGCAGATAGTATCAAACGAAACGATTCTCTTAAGTTTACTACCCCAAAGGGAAAGATTGTTTATGGGGGAGGAGGTATTATTCCCGATATATTTGTCCCTTTAGATACACTTGGAGTGAATGATTTTTTAATTACTGTTAATAAAAAGAGCCTTCAGATTAAATACAGCATAAGCTTGTCTGATAAATATAGAAAGCAGTTGAGGGAGGTTAAAAATTTAGAAGATTTAGATAAGTTAATTAGCTCTATAAATATAGAAAAAGGATTTTTATCTTATGCTAAACTAAATGGGGTAAGTCCAAAACCAGGAGAATGGGAAGAGTCTAAATTTTATATCATTACTCAAATAAAGGGTTTGTTGGGGAGATATTCTGTTCTCGATGATTTAGGTTTTTATCCATATTTACTTAAAACAGATAATGTTATACAAAAAATAGAAAAACAAAATAAAAAATAAAATGACAAAAATAGGAATGGCTGCCGATCATGCTGGCTACCAATTAAAAGAAGATTTAAAACCATTATTAGAACAAATGGGATATGAAGTAGAAGATTTTGGAACACACTCAACAGAGAGTATGGATTATCCCGATGTTGCCCACCCTTTGGCAAAAGCGATAGAAAATAAGGAATTCTCGTTGGGAATTGCAATTTGTGGGTCTGGAAATGGAATAAGCATGACACTAAACAAACATAAAGATATTAGAGCAGCTCTGTGTTGGAATACAGAACTTGCAAAATTAGCTCGTAACCACAATGATGCTAATATATTATCATTACCAGCCCGCTTTATTTCTTTAGAATGTGCAAAGCAAATTGTAGAGGCCTTTTTAAATGCGGAATTTGAGGGCGGACGTCATCAAAGGAGGGTAGAAAAAATCTCATGCTGCTAATATAAATAGGATGAGAGAAAGAATTAAACGACAAGACAAAATTGATATTATAAACAATAAATGTTTGCAAGATGCTCAATTAGGCATCTCGCAAACATTTATTGTAAATAAAGATATAAAAGAACTTCCTTATAGTGACATAGATAAATATAAAGAAGGAATAGTACTTGCAATTGATAAACCTTATGGTTGGACATCGGCGGATGTGGTTAGAAAGGTAAAATTTGCTGCACAAAGATTCTTTAAAGTTAGAAACTTAAAAGTTGGACATGCTGGGACCTTAGACCCTCTTGCAACAGGTGTTTTATTAGTTTGTTTAGGTAAAGCAACTAAGCAAGCAGAAAATCTACAGGCACAAGAAAAAGAATATATTGCCAAAATTGGTTTGGGGGCTACAACTCCATCTTTTGACCTAGAAAAGGAAATTGATGCAACATATCCATATGAGCATATTGATATAGATTTAGTTACTAAGGTTTTGCCTTCTTTTATAGGTGAGCAAGATCAGGTTCCACCTATATTTTCGGCTAAACTAATAGATGGTGTTAGGGCATATCAAATTGCTAGGGCCGGAGAGGATGTTCAAATGAAAGCGGCTAAAATAACAATTTACAATATAGAACTTGTTAGTTTTAACTTGCCAGATTTAGTTGTAAAGATTAACTGTAGTAAGGGAACTTATATTAGGTCTATGGCCAGAGATATTGGACTTGCATTATCTAGCGGAGGTCATCTTAAAGGACTAATAAGAAGTGCCTCTGGTGGATTTTCTGTAGATCAGACTTTGAACGTAGATGATATATTAGAAATATTTAATAAAAATAGAGCATAATTATAAAAAATAATTAAAAACATGAAACTTTCTTTGTTTTTTTTCGTATAATAGTTACTTTAACTTTTAATTTGCAAATTTTAATAAATATATAATGAAATTATCACAATTTAATTTTGCCTTAACAAACGAACAAATTGCTAAATATCCACCTAAGTATAGGGATGAATCTAGATTAATGGTTTTACACAGAGATTCTGGTTTGATAGAGCACAAAATGTTTAAGGATATTATAGACTACTCCAATGATGGAGATCTTTTTGTTTTTAATGATACTAAAGTTTTTCCAGCTCGTTTATATGGTAATAAAGAAAAGACCGGAGCAGAAATTGAGGTTTTTTTATTAAGGGAATTAAATAAAGAACAGAGGCTTTGGGATGTTTTGGTAGATCCTGCTAGAAAGATAAGAATAGGGAATAAGTTGTATTTTGGAGATGACGATTCTTTGGTAGCTGAGGTGATAGACAATACAACATCTAGGGGAAGGACCCTAAGGTTTTTATTTGATGGTTCATACGAAGAGTTTAAGGCTTGTTTATTTGGTGTAGGAAATATACCAGTTCCAAAATGGATTAGAACTAAACCAGAGGAAGTAGATCAAGAAAGATTTCATACTATTTATGCACGTAATGAGGGAGCAGTAGCAACGCCAGCTGCTGGCTTACATTTTAGTCGCGAACTTTTTAAAAGGATGGAGATAAAAGGTGTTGAAAAATCTTTTTTAACACTTCATATGGGGCTTGGACATTTTAGAACAGTTGACGTAGAAGATTTATCTAAGCATAAAATGGATTCTGAGCAGATGTATTTATCAGAGGAGACAGCTAACAAAGTTAATCAGACAAGAGCAAAAGGTAATAAAGTTTTTGCAGTAGGAATAACAGTTGTTAGGGCATTAGAAACTCCTGTTACAACTAAATCTGAGGTAAAACCTTTTAGTGGTTGGACTAATAAATTTATTTTTCCTCCCTATAGCTTTTCTATTCCAGATGCTTTAATTACAAACTTTCATTTATCATCCTCTACAATGTTAATGTCTGTGGCAGCGTTTGGAGGTTTTGATAATGTAATGGAAGCATATCAAGTGGCTCTAAAAGATGGTTATAAGTTTGGAACTTATGGAGATGCAATGCTTATATTGTAGATAAGATTTTACTATTTTTTAGTAATTTTTTCTCTTATTTAATAAAAACGGTGTGTAGATATATTATCTTACACCGTTTTTAATTATTATAATGGAAGAAAAATTAATTTATACCTGTGCTTTATCTAGCCTATTTGAGTTTAGGCCAGCTCTGGCAAGAGCAATAATGGATGAATTTACAAATCTCAAAGATTTTTTTAGCCTGCCTATTGCTCAATTAG
>CAXYUL010000222.1:0-3588 GCA_964292095.1 uncultured Bacteroidales bacterium
CTTCCCCGGCAAACATTGTAGCTGTGTCCGGTGGGAAGCACATAAAATTAAGAAAATGAAATATTATATTTTATTTGGACCTCCAGGTGCTGGAAAAGGAACTCAAGCAAAATTGATGGTTGATAAATTCAACCTGCACCACGTGTCTACTGGCGATCTATTAAGAAAAGAGATTGCAAATGCTAGCCCTCTTGGATTAAAGGCTAAATCTTTAATTGAAGCAGGAAACTTTGTAGACGATGCTACTGTTATTCAAATGATTGAAAATGAGATATCTACTCATCCAAATGTGAAAGGATTTTTGTTAGACGGCTTTCCTAGAACTACAGAACAGGCTAAGGCTTTAGACCTAATGTTAGATAAAAAAGGAAACAAAGTTGATAAAGTAATTTCCTTTATTATAAGTGATAGTCTTGTTTTTGACAGAATACAGCATAGGGCTAATATAGAGGGTCGCAAAGATGATGCGCAACCAGATATTATCCAAAATAGAATTGAAACTTATCATAAAAAAACTGAGCCACTTATAGGTTATTATAAAGAGGCTAAAAAATATTACGAGATAAATGGAGAGGGACAAATTAGTGATATATTTACTAAGGTGTCTGAGTTATTATAAATTTTCAGTTAAGAAACAACATTTGCAGTAATGCAAAAAACATTATTAAAACCATTATGGCGAATTCGAATTTTGTAGATTATGTAAAACTATTCTTAGCCTCGGGAAAAGGCGGCAACGGTTCTATGCACTTGCATAGAGAAAAATTTGTACCTAAAGGTGGTCCCGATGGAGGGGATGGTGGTAGAGGCGGTAATATTATTTTAAGGGGCAATTCGCAATATTGGACTTTAATACACTTAAAATATAAAAAGCATATTAAGGCTCAAGAAGGCGAAAGCGGAAGCGGCTCTTTATGTAAGGGTAAAGATGGTAAGGATATTTATTTAGAGGTACCATTAGGAACAGTGGCTAAAGATGCCGAAACTGGAGAAGTTTTGTTTGAGATAACAGAAAATGGAGAAGAAAAGATTATAGTTAAAGGAGGAAGAGGCGGACTTGGAAATGCTTTCTTTAAAACCGCAACAAATCAAACACCTAGGTTCTGCCAACCAGGCGAAGAGGGTGTTGAGGGTTGGTTTATCCTAGAACTTAAAATATTAGCAGATGTGGGGCTTGTTGGCTTTCCTAATGCTGGTAAGTCTACTCTAGTTTCTACAGTGACGGCTGCTAGGCCAAAAATTGCAGTTTATGCCTTTACATCCCAAGAACCAAGCATTGGAATTGTTAATTATTACGATGATAAATCGTTTGTAATGGCAGATATTCCTGGTATTATAGAGGGAGCAAGTGAGGGAAAGGGACTAGGTCACAGATTTTTACGCCATATAGAAAGAAATTCTATTTTGCTATTTTTAGTTCCCGCAGATAGTAAAGATATTCTTAAGGAGTATAGAATTTTACTAAATGAGTTGAAGAAATTTAACCCCGACTTGTTAGATAAAGATAGAATTTTAGCAGTTTCTAAGAGTGATATGCTTGATGATGAGCTAAAGAAAGAAATAAAAAAACATCTCCCAAGAAAAATTAAAACACTATTTATATCGTCTGTAATAAACGAAGGAATTAAAGAGTTAAAGGATATTATTTGGGAAAGTCTTAATAGCTAATCTAAGAAATTAATAGCTAATACTTTATATGATAGATAAGATTATTGAATTAGATAAAAGTTTGTTGTTTGCAATTAATTCTGCAAACAACACTTTTTTAGATAGCATTATGGTTGCTGCCTCATATAAATATGCAATAGTTCCATTTTGCGCTCTTATTATTTTTCTTATTTTTTATCAGCAGAATACCAAAAGAGCTATTACTTATTTTTTGGCCATAGTTGCATGTTTTGCCCTTTGCGATTCTCTTTCTGTCCTACTGTTTAAAGATGTCTTTCAGAGACTTAGACCTTGCTATGACCCCACAACAGAAAATATTGTAAGAATGATGGAGTATAAAGGTGGCTTATATGGTTTTGTGTCTTCACACGCCGCTAATCTATTTGGATTAGCCCTTATAAGTTCTCTTATAATAAAAAAGCATTGGTATACCTGCCTCATTTTTTTATGGGCCTTGCTCGTTGGATATAGCAGAATTTATGTTGGCAAACACTTTCCTCTAGATGTAATATGCGGAGCTTTATTTGGCTTACTTATAGCTTTTTTGGTTTATAAAATTACAAAACGCTTTATAAAAAAAGCAAAAATTTAATACTGTATGTTATATATTTTTGATGAGTCAACAGATCCATATTGGAATTTAGCTGCCGAGGAGTATTTACTTAAGAACTTAGATGAATCAATTTTTAGACTTTGGCGCAACGATAAGTCTATTATTGTTGGTAACTACCAAAATACACTTGCCGAGATAGATATCAAGTATGTTAAAGATAATAATATAAAAGTAGTTAGAAGATTGAGTGGAGGTGGAGCTGTTTTTCACGACCTTGGAAATATTAATTTTACTTTTATAGAAGCAAAAAAAAATGGAGAGGATTCTTCTGCTATGTTTAAAAGATTTACTGCTCCTATTATACAAGCTATCAACTCACTAGGCACTACAGCTTATTTACAGGGGAGAAACGACCTTTTAATTGATGATAAAAAGATTTCTGGCAATGCAGTTTGCATCTATAAAAGCAGGGTTCTGCAACATGGTACCCTACTTTTTAGTTCTTCTATGGGAGATTTGAGCGCTGCTCTAAAAAATAGACCAGAGAAATTTGTAGGCAAGTCTGTACAATCTAATAGAAATAGAGTTACTAATATTCAAGAACACCTAAATTGCAAAATGACTGTAGAGGATTTTAAGGAGTATATTGGTAATTATATTTGTTCTTGCTGCAATAATAATGATGCTAAAGTTTATAACTATACAAAAGAAGACTTAAAAGCAATTAACTCTTTAAAAGAGACTAAGTACTCGCAAGATTCTTGGAACTTTGGAAAGTCGCCAGACTATGCCTTTAAAAACATTGAGAAGCTGAGCGGAGGTGTGGTGGAACTGTATTTTAACGTAGAAAAAGGACTAATTACTAATCTTCAAATTTATGGCGATTACTTTTTTACTAAGGATACCGAAGATTTTATTAAACAAATTATAGGTACTCCTCATCTTCCAAATAAAATTAGCGAAGTTCTAAACAAAATAGACGAAAGCCAAAAGAGTAACAATAACCCTCTTGGCCTTCAAAGCTACTTTAATAACGTTTCTAATGATGAGTTATTAAATTTATTTTTTAAATAGACATCGATATTTATTTACCTGCCTTCTTTTCTTTTATCTTAACTACTTGTTCTTTAAGAACATCTACGCAATCAACAACTGCATCTTCAAAGGTAGATGCATTTCTGTCTATGTACAAATCCTAACCAGGAATGTAAACCCTTATCTTAACCTCTTTGTTACTAGCGGCATCGGGCAACAGAGCTAGAGTTACCTCTATTTTAATAATCTCATCATAGAACTTAGCTAACTTCCCAACTTTTTTATCTACAAAATCAAGTAATTTGCTGTCGGCATGAAATTTTACCGATTGA
>CAXYUL010000223.1:0-3573 GCA_964292095.1 uncultured Bacteroidales bacterium
CTGTAAACATTCAAATTATTGTATAGGACGCATGTACACCAAAGAAATGGCATGACATAAGCAACTAACAGAAAACTTACCTAAAAAACTCATAAAAGAAATAGAAAAATTAGAAAGCAAATAAATACTAGAAGCTAAAGAAATGGAAAACTCTATAATAAAACGCCCTTATGCACTAATTACGGGTGCAAGCTCTGTAATAGGCATTTATTACACAAAAGAGATGTTAAAAAGAGCTTATAATGTAATAGTTGTAAGTAATCAAGATGAAGAATTAAAGAAAGTAACAGAAGAATTAAACAAAAACCACAACCCAATAAAGCTTGATATCATAAGTATTTACAAAGACTTAGCTAAACCACAAGCGGCACAAGAGCTTTTTGACTACTGCTCTTCAAACTCTATAGATATTGAGGTTCTAATAAATAATGCTGGTATTTTTTTCTTTAACGATATAGCCTACTGCAAGGAAAGTAAAATAGACACAATAATAAACCTACATGTACTTACGCCAAGTAAACTCTGTAAGCTATTTGCAGAACAGATGATAAAAAGGGAAAAAGGATATATTTTAAATATGTCATCTATTTCATGTCATACCCCTTTTTCTGGAATTGCATTATACAGTGCAACAAAGAGTTACATAAGAAATTTTAGCAAAGCTCTACAATTAGAACTAGAAGAACACAATATAAAAGTTGCGGTAGTATGCCCAGGAGCTGTAGCCACTAACTTGTACAAACTTCCAAAAAGGTTGCAAAATTTAGGGGTAAATTTGGGAATTATTTATCTTCCCGACAAATTTGCAGCCAAAGCAATCAAATTACTATTTAAGGGAAAAAGAGAAATTATACCTGGATATTTAAATCGCTTATTTAGGCCTATTTACAACATTATACCTCACAGTTTAAAGCTATATGCCAGAAAAAAGACAAAAGTACTAATGAAAAATTTCTAGAAAAATGAGTAATTCTATAGCTCTTATTACAGGATCTACTGGTGGAATAGGCACTCAAATTTGCAAATACCTACTAAGCCAAAACTTTATTGTATATGCTCCAATTAGAGATCTCAATAAAGGAGAATCTCTAATTAAACTTTTAAGGGATACATATAATATTTCCACAGAAAATCTTATATTTATAAAAACAGACTTAGAGTTAATAGAATCTATAGAATACTGTATAGGGTCAATTATAAGGCTGTTAGGGCAAAACAAAATAGACATTATTATTAATAATGCTGGCATTATTGCTCCAAAATTTGCTCTAAGCAAAGATGGCTATGAGAGGAGTCTACAAGTAAACTACATTGCTCCAACATTATTTATAAATAAATTAATACCTTATTTAGGTAAAAAAGCTAAAATAATTAACACACTCTCGTGCACTATAAAAATAGCTCAATAAGAACAACCATACTCAGATTTAGGCAATGCCTTTGATTCTTCTAAAAGTAAAGAATTTATAAGTCTCAAAAATTACAGCCAAAGCAAACTAAGATTAGCTCTTTACACAAAAGACCTGGCAAATAAATTTAAAGACAACAAAGATATTCTTGTCTGTGGAGTAGACCCTGGCATTGTTAATACAGGAATTATAACACAACACAGATGGTACGACCCACTTGCTAATATTTTTTTTAGACCATTTATTAAATCGCCCAAGAGAGGGGCTATTCCTAGCATAAAAGCAATTGAATGTAGTAATTACACTATTAATAAAAAATTTATAAATAATAATTTATTACCTATATTTAAAGGCACAAAAATAATAAGTATATAGTTTTAAAAATGTAAATATTATCACAAAAAATAATGTAAATTTGTAAAATATATAAAAACCATACATTATAATAATGAAATATTTATATTACAAAAAAACGCTTAAATATTTAACAATAAAAACCTTAATAATAACATCCTTATTTGTTCTTTTGTTAATTTTTATGTATATAAAAGATGGCACAATAATTTTTGAGCCTGCTTATGTTATTGGATCTATTCTTGCTGCCACATTTATAATATCTATAAATAAGCCAAGTTGTTACTTAGGCTTTGCCATAGGAGCATTATCTAGTATAATTCTATTTTTTGCCTTGTATAACTCTAACCTAAGTATGGCCTTTAGCTACTTAATAATTTTTCTTCCCTTTCAGGTTTACACCTTCTTTGTTTGGAGAAATCAATTGTACAAAAAAGTAAATAAGGCCAGTACATCAATGCCTAAATTTTTAACTTATAGAGAATTTCTATTATTTATTCTATCATTTGCTACTATTTATATAATACACTACATTATTTTTAGCACTAATATTATACTCTCATCATTAGAAATTAAAGAAGACAATTTAATCAACTCATTAAACTCACTTTTTTTTACTTTATCTCTATTCGCAAACTTGTTATTAATTAAAAAATTCACAGATTCTCGTATACTTTGGGTACTATTTAGTCTTTGCGGAATAGCTATATCACTATTAGAAAACAGCATAAATCTATACCTACTTTTTATATTTATTATTTTCCTTGTAATTAATATAGTTGTACTTATTAATTGGATAAAAATGACACCTAATAAAAACTATGGTTGGCTTAGTTTTATTATAAAAGCACAAAACTATTAACAACATGAAGCATTACATAGAATTTTACTACAATAATAAGCCATATAAAATAGATTTTAGCACTAATTCAAAATACCGCCCTAGCGATAGTCTACTATATTTTATAAAAAAAGAACTTAATATAAAAGCTAGCCGAGAAGGATGTGGAATAGGTGATTGTGGAGCATGTACTGTTGTTTTAGCTAGCCCCAAAGATAATGGTTTTTTATATTATGCAGTAAATTCTTGCATAATGATGCTTGCCTCAATAGATGGAAAGTGGTTAATTACTGCCGATTTACTTAGAAATAATGATAACTTACACCCTATTCAAAAAACCATTCTAGAGCATTATGGCACTCAGTGCGGCTATTGTACTGCTGGAATGTTAATGTCTATGTTTGCAATGTATAAAAATTTTACACATCCTACAAGACTAGAAATAGATGAGCACATGGCAGGTAATTTATGCAGATGCACTGGTTATAAGCCAATTATAGATGCTATTTATAGCGCTTGCACGGGAGAAAAAGATTATTTTACTCTGCTTGAGCCGAAAGTAAGTTTATGGTATAATAAACTAGAACACACCGGCTTTGAAGCTGATAATTATTTTAGGCCAAAAACTTTAGAAACTGCGCTAAAAGAATATAAAGATGAATGTGTAGCAATGTGTGGATCTTCTGAACTAATGATAAAAATAAAAAAGACCCATAAACTTCCTAATAAGATTTTAGACCTCTCAAATATAGACGAACTTAAAGGAATTAAAACTCTAAAAGATTCTACACTAGTGATAGGAGCTACGGCAAATATAGAAATGCTAAGGAATATAGTAAAAGAAAGCCATAAAACACTATACACCATACTTGGAAGATTTGCTTCTCATCAAATTAGAAATGTTGCTTCATTAGCTGCAAACATATCATCTGCATCTCCAATAGGAGATTCTATACCAATACTAAATGC
>CAXYUL010000224.1:0-3547 GCA_964292095.1 uncultured Bacteroidales bacterium
GCTGTCAGACCCAAAACAAGGCTAAAATGTGTTTGGCAGTTATCTCATAGCAGAAAGCCCTACAAAATTTTTAGGTTTTGTAGGGCTTGCATGGCCTGTATGGCTTGTTATTTATAGTTCTCCTTCCTTAAGGGCTTTAGTGCCTTGGGATAGTGCTTCTAAATAGCCTGGTGTTTTAAAAATTCCTTCTATAGAAAAGAAACAGATACCAGTTGAACCTCCATCTTTTGCCATTTTAATAAATTCTTTAATCCTATCTGCGGGAACATGACCAACAAATAGTCCTGTGCAAAGGTAGGCGCTACTATTGGCAGCTTTTAAGGCGTCAACTCCTTGTCTTGTTGCTGTTTGTACCATGGAATCATCCCAACCGTAAAATTTATGATAAAGCATCGGGAAGATAATATCTATGTTCTTAAAGTTTGCCCAATCTTGTCTTACCAATTTTTTTGATTCTTCTGGTGAGGCAAATACTGCTGCCGATGCTACTTTTCCGCAATCTTTTATTTCTTTACAAATTTCGCTTGCAAAATTAGAAAGTGCATCCCAACGATATTGCATCCATTCTGCATTAGAGCTTGGATCTTCTATATCAAGAGGGTCTATGCCGTATTTGTCTTTAAAGTTTTGTCGGCAAGTAGGGCAATAACAGAAGTCCCAAAGAGGGTAAACTTTGTCTTGAACCACTCCTCTACTTTCGTGGAGGGCATAGGGTAGAATGGCATCGGGGTATCTTATAAAATCTAAGTGTACTCCAGCTAAGCCTTCTATTTGAGCTAATTCTCTTACTCTATCTTTAAGGTAGTTAATGTTCTCTTGTCTGGAAGGACATAGCCATCTATAATGTTCTCTGTTGTAGAGTTTTATATCTAGACACGATTCTCCTTGAGCATTAATTTGGTAAAGATTAGGGTGTGCACGTCTGTAACTTTGCTCTGTTCTGTTAGCGGTCCATATCCATGCGTGTAGCTCTATATTGTGCTTTTGGGCATGAGGAAGTGCATTTTTAATTATTTGTATTGCGGCACTGTCTCTTAAAGCAAGTGTGTCGCCTAAAACCTCTGGGTAGCCACCATGACATTCTAAAATTACAGCGTTTACTCCTGCCTCCGAAATTTTAGCAAAGGTGCTGTCCCATTTTTCTGGGCTAAAGGTTGTTTTGCCTGCATACCAGGCCCATACTTTTTTGTCTTTGCTAAGATGCTCCTTTGGAGAGCAAGAAGCTGCAATTAAAAGTATGGACGCTATGCAGATACATATATTAAAATGTATGCTTTTCATTATGAGGCATTATTTTTTATCCCACCAAACGTTGTTTTGAACACTGTTGCTGCCCATACGTTTAATAGCTTCATCTAAATTAGCTTTATTAACACTTTCCTCTGAACTTGGATAAAATCCCCTCTTAATATATGCGTCGGGAGTATTATTCTTTTGAGCATTTGCATCCATTATAAATGTACTTTGATTTACATGTGCAAATGGCATTAGTGTAGGTTTGTGGTATTGACGGTGGTCTGCCCAAGCCTCAAATGAGCCTTCTACAAAATGAGAAAGATACTTTTGCGTAAGTATTTTATCTAGTGCAGTGTTGGTGTTGCCACTTCTGTGGTCGTATTTAACAGTTGTTCCATAGAAATTGGCATCTGTTGAGTTTAGGTAGGCATTAACAATAGATGTAGGAATGTTAAATTCTGCCATATTGTCTTTAATACCTTCTTCATACATAGATTTTGCATCGCCAGAAATAATGCCTTTTTCTATTGCTATTGCTTTAAGGAAACAAACCTCGCTATATTTCATAATAGGATATGATCTGTCTGGCTTTGAATAGTAAAATTCACCTATTTTAGCATAATCGTTTTGGAATTGACCTGTTTCCATAGCTGCTCCAACTCCAGAAGATACGTTACCTGGATCGGTTCCAGCCCAATTTCTGTCTAATTTTTCAGTTGTAACTTTTTCTGTTACACCAGATGGCTCAAAGTGGAATACAGAACGTGGGTCTACTTTTGCTGGATGAATAGCTGCATCAACTATATAAGAAGTGATATTAGAATTTTCTTTTTGGTCTGCTAATGTTGGCCAGTTAATTCCACCTAGGTTCTCTACCAATTTATAGTAAGAGGTAGACATGTGAATTACAGATTGCTTTCTATGAAAATAAAATGGATTCTGAGAGTTTAGTTCAACTTTATCATTTCCCATTTTTACAGCAGCAGCATCTTGTGCTGAGCTAATAAGTCCACCATCTATTGCTTTTTTAGCTTCTTCTACTGCTTTTGCATTATCTACATCTGCAATTCTAAGTGCCATTCTAAGTCTTAATGAGTTTGCGAACTTAGCCCATTTTGTTACATCTGAGCCAAAAACTATATCGTAAGTTCCAATATTATCGGCTTTAGAATCTAGCTTGCTGGTAGCTTGACTAAGTTCTTGGAACATTAAATAGTAAATATCTTTCTGAGTGTCATATACAGGATTTGTTGCTTCTGCATTTGCAGCTTGTGAATATGGAATATCTCCTAAATAGTCTGTTAATCTTAACATCAACCAAACTTTCCAAATTTTAGACATTTGTACTATGTTTACTCTATTTGGATCATTTTCAAATTTTCTAATAATAGTATTAAAATTAGAAAGAGAGCTATATGTTAAATCCCATATACCTTGAATATATCTTGCATCAATGCTGTAATCTGATGATGATAAAGGATCATTAGCTGCAAATTGAGCAAAGTGGCAAGCTGTCATTTGGTCTCCTACTTGCCATTGATTGGCATATAGTATAGAGCGACTTTGAGCGTATGCAAATTGAAATTTTGGATCGGTATTACCTGGGGTTGGATTATTGGGGTCGGTATTCATATTATCAAAGTAGCTTGTACATCCTGTTGCTATGAGTATTGAGCCAATAATTATTAGTGCTGATTTTATTATTGTATTCATTGTTATTTATCTTAAAATTAAAATACTATGTTTAAGTTAAACCCAAAGGATCTTGTAGAAGGTAAAGCTGCTGTTTCTACACCTTGTCCGTTTCCTGTTGAATAAGTTGATTCTGGGTCAAATCCAGGAAGTGAGTTATAAAGAAAGCATAGATTGTTACCAACTGCGCTTAATTTCATTGAGCTAATGATTGTTTTGCTAAACCATTTTTTAGGAAAATTATAAGACACATTTACTTCTCTAAGTCTTACATTTGTCATATCATAGATATAATTACCTATATTGCCATAGAATTGTCCCCAGTAAGATGTTGGATCTAATTCTACTGTGTTTTTAGCTCCAGTATTAACATTTATACCATCAGCTATAATTCCTTTTCCACCATTATAAAATTCTTGCCTACCAGCAACTGTTTCTATCGTTTGACCTTTTGCTTGTAGACGCATCATAGATTGAAGGTAGATATTGCCACCTTTACGAATATCAAGCATAAATCCAAAAGATAGATTTTTCCAAGAAAGATTAGAATTTAATCCCATTGTCCAATCTGGATTATAATTACCAGTAGGTCTAAGTGTAGCATCTACTATATATTTAC
>CAXYUL010000225.1:0-3547 GCA_964292095.1 uncultured Bacteroidales bacterium
AGCCTTTAGATGGAAATTTTATTCCAGGAGAGCAGATTCAGGGTGTGATAGAACTACAAAATAATGGTATGGTAACATCGGGAAACTATAGAAAATTTTACATAGAGGATGGCGTAAAATATTCTCATACCATAGATCCTGCAACGGGTTATCCTGTTAAGCATAATTTATTGTCAGCTACCGTTATAGCGCCAAATGCCACTATTGCAGATGCTTATGCAACATATTTTATGGTTGTGGGACTAGAGAAAGCAAAAGAAATTTTAAAAAGTAGGCCAGAAATGGGAGCTATTTTAGTATATGGAGACCAAAAAAGCACAAAGGTTTACTCTCATAATTGCTCGTTATCAGACAAATAAACAATATAGAACTATGAAAACATTTGCTAGTAAAAAAAATGAGAACTCAGAAAACACAAAATTAGAGCGTGTAGAATGTAGAAGAAATTTTATAAAACAGGGTGCAGCCCTACTTGGAGCTGGAGCATTAATTATGGCAGAAGGTCCGCTATCTATGATATACGCTAAGGAAAAAAGAATTAAGAATGCAAATAATATAGTTTCTAATAATAAAATAAACATTGTTAATAACTTTGATACAGTTATTACTAATGGCTTAATTTATAATGGCGAACGGACACTACCTTATAGTGGAAATATTGGAATTAAGGATGGAAAAATAAAAGATATTTGGACAGATGGTGCTGATAATGATTTATATTGTAATGCTAAGATTATTAATGCAAATGGCTTGGTGGTATGCCCTGGATTTATTGATATTCACACACATACAGATACTAATTTATTAGAAGCGCCATTGGGAGATAGTAGAATTTTTGAAGGAATAACAACAGATATTGGAGGCAATTGTGGTGATTCTCCTTTTCCATATTCGGACGAGAATTATATGGCTAATAAATCTAATTTGCGTTTCGGCTTTCCTTATTGGAAAGATATAGATGGCTTCTATGACTCTTTGCGCAAAAAAGGTATTGGCATAAATTATAAAAGCTATACAGGCCAAGGACAATTGAGGTCGGCCGTTGTAGGTAATAATAATGTAGAATGCACAAAGGAACAATTAAAGAAAATGTGCAATATTTTATCCTTTGAGATGGAAGCAGGAAGTGTTGGTTTATCGTGTGGTTTAGAATATGCCCCTGGCTCTTATGCAAGTGACACAGAAATAGCAGAACTTTGCAAGGTTGTTGCAAAATATAATGGTCTATTTGCCATTCACATGAGGAATGAGGATGATAGAGTAGAAGAGGCCGTTGCAGAAGCTATTAAAATTGCACAAGCAAGTGGAGTAAGGTTACAAATATCGCATTTAAAAGCTCAAAATGCAGCCAATTGGCATAAAGCAGAAGCCCTAATTAGGCAAATAGAAAAAGCAGAATCGGAGGGTGTTAATATAGCCTTTGATAGATACCCTTATATAGCTTTTTCTACAGGACTTACATCTTTTATTCCGCTTAATGATAGACAAGGAACTACTAGTGACATTATTGCTAGGCTAAAGAATCCAATAAAAGAAAAGGAAATTGGTAAATATGCATTATCTAGAATAGAAAGGCTTGGAGGAAGTAAAAATGTACTTATTGCTGCCTGTGATAACGAAAAAAATAAGATTTTTGCTGGAAAAAACATAGAGGAATGTTGTAAAATATCTGGTTTAGATACATGGCCTCAAATTAGAGAGCTATTAATTAGTGAAGACCTTAAAGTACAAATAGTTGGGTTTGCTATGAAAGAAGAAAACGTACAGCTATTTCTATCGCACAAACTTGGAATGCCAGCATCAGATGGAAGTGTTTATTCTCCATGCGGACAGCTAGGAAAAGAAATGCCACATCCTCGTTCTTATGGTACTTTCCCTCGTTTTTTGGGCAAATACGTAAGAGAAGATAAGATATGTAATTTACAAACGGCAATACACAAATGTACAGCCTTACCTGCATCTCAACTTGGATTAAAGAACAGAGGACTTTTAAAAATTGGATACGGAGCAGATATAGTTATATTTAATGATAAGACTATTTTAGATACTGCAACATTTTCTCACCCACACCAATTTCCAATTGGTATAGAGCATGTTATTGTAAATGGGAGTCACACAATAGCGCATGCAAAAGTTAATGACAAACTAAATGGTATTATTTTATAAAATATTTCTGCAATACTTTTTTAAATACTACATTTGCAGCAATAATAACTAACATATTTTTAATGCTAACAACTAACAAAGTTTCTGATTTTATTAGTAGACTAACATTTAAGAGTATATTCTTTTTTGGTCTCATTATAGTTATAGGTGTTACCTTTAATGAGCTGATAAGAGATAAACACTTAAATTACACAATATTCAGAAACGCTACTATCTTATTTTGGGATGGTGTACATCCTTTTGGAAATAATTGGTGGTCTATTGGAATGCAAGATTATTTCTTATACCCTCCGCTTTTTAACATTCTTTTTGCTCCTTTTGCCTTTTTACCTGTTTCAATAGGAGCTTTTCTTTGGAATATTACCAACTACAGCCTACTCTGCCTTGCTATATACAACTTGCCATATATTAAAGAAAAAGCAAAGTCTTATATATTACTATACTCAATTCCTATAATTGCAACATCTGTAATGTCTTTTCAGTATAACCTTGTTGTTACCTATATTTTTTTATTTGCATATATACTATTAGAAAAGGAAAAGATGTTTTACGCTATTCTTCTTATTCTAATATCTAGCTTTACAAAAGTCTATGGTATTATGGAGCTTTGCTTACTTCTTTTTTACCCAAAACTTTTTAAAAATATTGTATATATAATCCTTATTTCTGCTGTTTTGTTTTTTATACCTTTGATTAAATTACCTTTTGCAGAATTTTTTCCTTATTATAACGAATGGATGATAGCTGTTATAGATCATGCTAAAGCAGAAATGCGCATTTTTGAGTCATTTTTTAATATGCACCTATTTTTTGGAAATAAAATACCTAGCTATATACATTATATTCAGATAGCTATTATTCTTTGTCTAAGTATAATAGCATTTATTAAAATAGATTTTTGGAATAAACCAAAATTTAGACTTGCAGCACTAAGTATTATTATGATTTTTTGTCCTTTATTTGGAAACTCTACAGAAAAACACACTTACATTATTGCTATAGTAGGATTTCTATATTGGTACTATTCTCTAGAAAAACCAGATAAAATAACTAAAATTCTTTATTGGGCAAATTTTATAGTTTTGGTCATTATGCCAGTAGATTTGCTGTTTCCACCAAAAATAATGAGATATTTGTTTAACCAATTAGATTTGAATCAGTGGGTAATATTAATTACTTGGATTACTATGGTATACAAGATATGTGTTCTAAAAGCACAGGCAGAATTGGAGGCTTGTAAGGTGTAGGGATTTGGGCTGGAGAGTGTATGGATTTGGGCTTGGGGTTCGTGAGCAAAAACCTACTGTTTTGCTTACGAGATGCACTTTAAAACAGTTTCGTGAGCAAAAACCTATTGTTTTGCTCACGAAATATTGTTTTA
>CAXYUL010000226.1:0-3512 GCA_964292095.1 uncultured Bacteroidales bacterium
TTTAACCCCGTCCATAAACTCTTTAAAGCTAGTTTTTGTAAATTTAGAAAGTTTAACATATCCAGTGGTACTATTTAACATAAAAGACACATCTACACTCTTTACAGGTATCCTGTCCCTCTTAATATTAAAAGTCACCAACTCATCTAAGCCATCCCTTTGTACTTCTATTTTAACCTTGGTACCAATAGGGCCCTTAAGTCTCTTAACTAAAGAGTCTTGGTTCAACTTAACACCTGCAACAAGCTTTCCTTCTACTTTTATTATTCTGTCTCCCGACAAAATACCAATACGCTCAGATGGCCCTCCAGGGATAACACTTATAACAACAGCTGTATCGTTAGGGACGTTAAACTGAACACCTATCCCACTAAAATTGCCCTCTAATGACTCGTCTGCAACTTCTAAATCTGCTGGTGGCAAATATGTAGAATGTGGATCTAGATTCTCCATAATATATGGCAAGGTCTTTTCAACTAAACTTTTATAGTTAACTGTATCTACATAATTCTTTTCTATTTCATCGAGAATTACAAGTAATTTATCCCACTTATGATTTCCAACAGATAACTGCTTCTTTCTCTCCGAACAATTATTAAAAATTTGTACAGATAAGAGTATTGTCAAAAATAATAAGACATATAATTGCCAATTTGTACCAGCTTTTAAGTTCATGATTTAGTATTTATTAATTATATTTATTCTAATTCCTCTGATGTAATCCTTATAACTTCTATTCCCGCTCTTTCCATTAATTCTATACCATCAGTTAAGCGGTACGAATCCCTATACACCACCCTTACAATCCCTGCTTGAATAATAAGTTTAGAACACTCTACACAAGGTGCTGCAGTAACATACAAGGTAGAATTACTACTACTGTTGTTAGATTTTGCCATCTTTGTTATTGCATTTGCCTCAGCGTGAAGAACATAAGCTTTAGTAATACCATTCTCATCCTCACACACATTCTCAAATCCACTTGGCGTACCATTGTAACCATCAGAAATAATACTCCTATCCTTAACTATTAAGGCACCTACCTTTCTTCGCTCACAATAGGAATTTTCTGCCCAAATTGCAGCCATCTTTAGATAGCTCTTGTCAAACTTTAATTGTTTATTACCTGCCATGTACTTGATACATATAACGTTTTATACTTCTCTTTGGCGTTTTTTCAAACTCCTCTGGATAAACTCTAACTTCAGAAATCTTAGAATAATTAGGCAACTCCTCATTAACTAATGCAATATTATCCTCCATCTTAGCCTGTATATCATGCTTATCTAATTTTTCCTTTGCTGCACGCTCCATATCGGGATAAATAAGAGCAACCAATTTACCAGCATCGTCTATAAGTAGAGATTCCATTACATAAGGCATATTATTAATTATACTCTCAACCTCCTCTGGATATATATTCTGCCCTGATGCTCCCAAAATCATACTCTTACAACGTCCTCTAATAAACAAATACCCCTCATTATCAATCACTCCCATATCTCCAGTTCGCATCCAACCATCACTTGTAAAGGCAGCTCTAGTTGCGTCGGGATTTTTATAATAACCTAACATTACATTATCTCCCTTAACTAATATCTCTCCTGGCACTGAGCTTTCATCTACAGAATCAATTCTAATTTCCATACGTGGAGCCGACTTGCCACAAGAAAACAATTTTGTGTTATTCCATGGTGCATAAGTAATAATTGGGGCACATTCGGTCATCCCATAACCAACAGTATAAGGAAAACTTATTTTATTAAAAAACTCGTCTGCCTCTTTATTAAAAGAAGCTCCACCTATAATAACCTCTTTAAAAGCTCCACCAAAAGATTTAACTAATTCGTCTTTTATCTTCTGCTGTATTTTTTGATCTATAACAGGAAGTCTTAAAAGTACTTTTACACTTGTTCTGTTTAATATTGGTTGTAATTTTTGCTTATAAATTTTTTCTATTATTAATGGAACAGCTACAACTAAATTTGGTTTAATAGAGGCAAAAGCTTCTAGTATAATTTTAGGACTTGGTACACGTGTTAAAAAATGAACATGTGCACCAACAGTCATCTCAAATAAAAACTCAAACATCATCCCATACATATGCGCGCTTGGAAGCATAGATACAATGTTAGATTCATTATTTATATGTGGATGCACTTGTCTAGCAAATAATACGTTAGAAATAAGAGCTCTATAAGGTATCATTACCCCCTTAGAAAAGCCAGATGTTCCAGACGTATAGTTTATCATTGCTAAATCATTAAGATCTTTTTCTTGATAATAAGACAAATCACTTGCAGTAAACTTGCTTGGATATTTCTTACCAAACATCTCATTAAGATGCATTCTTGCATCTGTAATTTGCTCTCTGCTTGCATATAAGAGAGAGAAATCATTAATTTGTATAACAGCCTCTAAATTTGGCATTTCTGCCTCTGATAAAGACTCCCACATTACATCTCCCACAAATAAAATCTTTGTATCAGAATGATTAACAATATGGTGAATATTGCCTGGCTTAAACTCATGTAAAATTGGAACAGGCACCGCTCCATAAGTTAAACATGCTAAAAAGACGACCCCCCAATTTGCCTGATTTCTAGAACATATAGCTATTTTTTCGCCATGTTCAACCCCACATTCACCAAAAATTATATGCAACTTCTCTATTCTCCTAGCTACATCTCTATAATGCAAAGTTATACCTTTATAATCTGATAAAGCTGGAGAATCCCAATTTTTCATAAAACTCTCCTGAAGCATTTTATTCAATGTCTCACTCATAAATTCCTTATTTAATTATTTAAAATAAATTACTCAAAATTTTGCAAACTACATAAATGAGAATACAATCCTCCATTATGCAAAAGCTGAGAATGTGTTCCCCTCTCAACTATTTCGCCCTGCTGTAAAACAATAATTTCATCTGCGAACTGAATTGTAGACAACCTATGTGCAATTACAATTGAAGTTCTATTTTTCATTAAATTAGTTAAAGCATCCTGAACCAAACGCTCACTTTCTGTATCTAGAGCAGAAGTAGCCTCATCTAAAATAAGAATTGGAGGGTTCTTTAAAACTGCTCTAGCAATAGCTAATCTTTGTCTTTGTCCTCCCGACAATTTTCCTCCCCTATCACCAATATTTGTTTGGTAAGCGTTCTCCATCTGCATAATAAACTCATGCGCATTTGCAATTTTAGCAGCATTAATAACGTCCTCCTCACTAGTCACATCCATTCCAAATGTAATATTATTATAAACTGTATCATTAAATAAAATAGCCTCTTGAGTAACAATTCCCATCTGAGCTATTAAACTATTTAAATTATAATCCTTAACATTAATACCATCAAGCAAAACCTCTCCATCCTCAATGTCGTAAAATCTAGGCAATAGATCTGCCATAGTAGACTTACCGCCGCCAGAAGGTCCAACAATAGCAAGCATTTTGCCTTTTTCTATTTTAAGATTAATATTTTTTAACACTGGCTCATGCCCATAGGCAAA
>CAXYUL010000227.1:0-3508 GCA_964292095.1 uncultured Bacteroidales bacterium
TAGCTAGTATAAAAAAGTTCTTGTTTGCGTTCTGCTAAAAATTTTTCTAAAGATATACTTTGATTTATACTTAATTTTTCTCTCAATCTCTTCCTCTTATTAAATATACTGGTTAAATTAGTGTGTCCATATATTAAGCGCATAGAGTTGGCACTAAAATTCATACATATCATAGCACAAAAGTCAAGGTCATTTTCAGTTAATTGGGGAAAATTTGTAGATAAATAATCAATAAATCCATTATTCATTTTATTGGCAATATATCTAATATCTGAAAAGCCATCGTTGGGTATAGATAATGCCTGCACATATTCCTTAAACTTTAGCATAAATGCTTTTGGGGTATTTTCATTTAAATATGCAATTTCCATTAAATTGTTAAGCCAGTTTATCCTATTTTTAAATGCAAGTAAAAAATTATTTTCAATAACATTCTCTTTATCAAAACTTAATTTAACTTCTTGATATTCTCTATTTAGAAAATTAACAGTGTTGTTTAAGTCATTAATCATTATATCTCTTTCATATAATTCTTTATTTGCTTTTTGCAATTTTCTCTTGCCTAGCAAATAAATAACTAATATGGATAATAATAATATTACAAAAATTAGATTTGATATAATATGGATAAAATTTTTTTGTTTTAGCAGGGCGTCTGCTCTCTCCTTAAGATTTTTAATATTAAAAGCCTTTTCTATGTTCTGAACAGATTTCTCTCTATCCTGTCTATTAATTATAGAAAGTAAGTTTACATAATTTTCATTATAATTTAATGCTAATTTATAATTTAAAGATATTTTCTCTATTTGAGAAAGAAGAGCAAAAGTACTACATTGGTTTTTAATATCTCCTACAGAAAAATTCAAATATTTTAATGCATAATGTCTTGCAGAATCTAATTGATTGTTTTTAAGGTAGAGCCTTGCTAAAAGAGGGTAGTGTCTTATTGGAACACTTGAATTATTATATCTTATATAATTAGATTTAAGGTTCAAAATAACTTTACTAACATTAGAAATAGAGTCTAAATTAATGGCCACTATAGCATTAGACGTGTTAAGAAAATTGGCACTGTCTTTTATTTGATAGAATAAATTATTAGCCTTTGTAAAATAAGAAAGCGCTAGGGAGTCATTGCCTAACAAATAATTTGTTTTAGCTAAATAGCTGTAAACATTAGCTTTTTCACTTGTGCCATTATCACACATTAATAAACAGTCATTATATAATAGTAGGGCTTGGTTATAATGTCCCTGATTAAAGTAGACTGCGGCTAAGTTCATATAAATAAGATATTTTAACTTAGTATCATTTATTTTAAGAGAATAATCCTTGGCTAAAAGTAACATTTTAACGGCTTCTACATTGTTATTACAGTTTAGCTTTATTTTAGCTAAGCTGTAATATAAATTAGCTTTCTCTAAATTATTACCATATTTAATATAATATTTAGTTGCATTAGAAATAATAGAATCATTATCTAAATCTATTCCGTTCTTATCTAAAGCTACAGAGTATAATAAAGAATAATTAGCCCTAAGAACTTCTGTGTTTATTAATTTGTCATCAATAGACTGTAAAATACTCAAAGACGAATCTGGCTTTGAGAATAAAAAGTCCTCGGCCATTTTTAATTTAAGATAAGCTTCTTTTTTATCAGCACAGGAAAAAAGCACAAAAAAAAACAATATCAACAGAATAAACCTTCTATTGATAAAATTTAAATAATTGAAGTAAATCATCTCCCCCTACAATCACATTAAAAGTTTAGTATTGTTATAAGCTTTAAAAAAAGGCAGAAATATTATTAGTATAACTGCCTTTGTAAAACATTAAAATTTATTACTTAGTTTCTGGCACTTTTGCTAGTTGCTCATTTAAATAAGTAACTAATTCTTCGCCAGAAGATGGTCTTAAAGCTGCATTGTTAACAATCTTTCCATCAGGCCCAATTAATATAAATCTAGGGATGTATTTTATATCAAAAGCATCTGAAAGCGATCTATCACCTCCATTATGGAGTTGAATGCCCGCCATAGAGTTTTGTTTAACAAAACTAAGCCATTGATCTCTGTTTTTATCAACAGAAAGACTAACAAAAACAATATTCTTATTATGCATTTTCTTTTCTAATTCCTTTAAAACAGGAATTTCTTTCTTACATGGTCCACACCATGTTGCCCACACATCTATATATACAAATTTACCAGCAAAATCTTTAAGAGAAACAATATTACTGTCTATATCAGAATAACTAAAATCTGGACATTGTTCGCCAGCCTTTATAGAATTCTCTTGAGAAAAACCATTAATTCCAAATAGAAATAATGCACAAAAAATTGCTAAAACTTTAATTTTTTTCATAAATATTTTTTTTATTGTTCTTTTAAATAACTTTTAATTTCCACAATTGGCACAGATACTTCTGCCCTTCCACAAGAGTATGGGCCTAATACATAATTTTCATATGTAAAAAACACACTGTCTTTAGAAAAATTTACAACCGAAGCCAATTCCAAAGTTGGCATCATAGAAAAACAGCTATCTTGATTCTTAAAGTATTTGCTTAATAAGGCATCTATTTTGGCTTGTTCCTCATTTTTAAAAATATCTGCCTTTTCTAGCTTTTTCTTTTTGTCGGGAAGAAGATTGTAAGAAATAATACTTGTATTTCCATGGGCACCCCCTGTAAATGTATATATTAAAAATCTTACACTTACCATATTAGTTGCAACTTGGTATAATGTGTCTTCTACAAAAACTTGATAAGGTGGAAAACCGTCAGACAAGTATGCTCTATCTTCTTTAGAAAACTTATATACTTGGTTCTGTGTATTTATAAATGTAGATTTAATTGAATCATTTATCATTGTAAGCCAAATATCTGTTTCTGGATCATTTGAGCTAAAGGTGTGATAATTAATTGTAGCTTCTAAAATTGAATCATTTTGCAAAATTGTCTGCTTAAATGCAGTAATTTGTTGAGTTTTGCTACATGAAATTACAAAAATTCCAAGTACACATAAAATTGAGTATAACAAAATTTCTTTTTTTCTTTTCATAACGGTATAGCAATTTAACTTATTGCATCACAAATATACACTAGTATTTTAAATAAACACTATTTTTTTTATATTAGACTAAACTTATGGACAAAATTGAATTTTCTTACTGGGTATTGGCTAATACAGTTTGGTAAGCAAAACCCCACTGTTTTGCTTACCAGATGTCGTCAAAGACAGTTTACAGGCAAGCAACAACAGTAAAAAAAGAACACCCTACAAAAACCAAAAATTTTGTAGAGCATGCTGTTATGAGATAGTTGCTAAACACATTCTGGTCAATTTTGCACAATTTATGTTCCCCAGAGTATAATAATTAACAGGCTGCGCCTGGTAGGTAGCCGCTGCGCCAGAGTAAATATAATGCAAAAAAAAGCCTCAGAACTCGTATTTGAATTCTGAGGCTTAAAAATTGGCGGCTACCTACTCTCCCACTTGGTATAGCA
>CAXYUL010000228.1:0-3495 GCA_964292095.1 uncultured Bacteroidales bacterium
GTTATTTTTAAGAAAAAAGATATAGACCAAGCCCTACTCTACTGCAAAAGTATAAAGGAGAAAGGATATAAAGTATCTGTTCAGCCTGTATCTATAACTAGCTATACTATTGATGAGTTTGAAACACTTGTAGAAAAAATTAATAATATAGAGCCATATTGTGTTTCTATTGTAGACACCTATGGATTAATGCACAATGTAGAAGTAAGCAAATACTTTAAGTCTTTAAATAAACACCTACTTTCTAAGATTGCCATAGGTTTCCACTCACATAATAATTTTCAGATGGCATACGCTAACTGCATAATGCTTATGAATAAGTTATTTGACAGAGAATTAGTAATAGATGGGTCGCTATTTGGTATGGGAAAAGGAGCAGGTAATGCTCCTACCGAGCTTCTAGCACAATATATAAATGAAAACTATAACAGCAACTTTGATACTAGTCAATTACTAGAGGCCATAGATGTTGATATTATGAAAGAATATATAAAATCGCCATGGGGATATTCTCTTAAATACTTTATTGCAGCATCGGCAGATTGTCATCCCAATTATGTTCAAACTCTTATGGATAAAAAGAGTATGTCTGTAACATCTATTAACTCTATTCTTAATATGATTCCACAAAATTTAAAATTAAGTTTTAATAGCGAACTAATAGAAACTTTGTATCAAAACTTTCATAATAATCATATAGATGATAAGCACAACTATCTAAATCTATTTAATGAAATAAAAGACAAAAATTTAGTAATACTAGCACCTGGTAGCTCACTAGAAACACAAAAAGATAAAATTACAGAGTATATTAAAGAAAATAAGTCTACTGTTATTTCTATAAACTTTCTTAACGAGAATTTTCCTGTAGATTATGTGTTTATGGGTAATCCTAAGCGCTACAGCCAATTTTTTCACAAAATGCATGGTACTAACAATAAGGTAAAAGTGATTTGTACTTCTAATATAACAGATTCTGGCTTTAAAATAGACTACTCATTTGATTTTGCATCTCTAAAACTAGATAAAAATCTAATTAGCGATAATCCTATGTTAATGTTACTTAAATTATTATGTAATATGAACATAAAAAATGTTGCTATTGCAGGCTTTGATGGCTATTCTAGCCAAAATACATTAGATTACTATGGCGATTACATACAATTTTTATATTGCAACGATAATGTAATAAAACGAAACGAACTAATTAAAGAAGAACTTAAAAACCTAAAAAAAAAATTAAATATTAATTTTATAAGCCCCACTCTATATTCTAAATAATGACAAAACATATAATATGGGATTTGGACGGAACATTAGTTGATTCTGAAACAGAAATTGTACAACATCTATACAAATCTATAGAAAAAGCAGGCATTAAACCATACCAAAAAAAAGCAGACTTTAAAATTGGTCCTCCAATTGGTATAGTTATTAGAAATGCTTACAACTCTGTTTCTGATACACAACTTAAGCAAATTATACAAGATTTTAGATTCTCTTATGATAATTGCGGCTTTAAAATAACACAAGCATACCAAGGTATATTAAAACTATTACAAGAATTACAAGGGATAAAGCACCATATTGTTACAAATAAGCCAAGCTTGGCAACAACTAACCTTGTTGCTAAGCTAAACTGGCAGAATAAGTTTGCTAGTATAAGCTCGCCATATATGATAGGCAATAAATACTCTACTAAACAAGAGTTAATGAATAATGTATTAAAAGAATTTAATATAGATATCTCTTGCATAATTGCCATTGGCGATTCTGCAAGCGATGCAAGTGCAGCCCAATTAAATTCTATCTATGCCATTGGTGTTACCTGGGGCAGTGGACTAATAGAAGAACTAGAACCAGTATGTAATACTATTGTATCAACAATAGATGAACTTAGACAAACATTAATTAAGCTTAACTACCTGCAATTATAGAAATTAAAAATTATTTAATCTCTACAATCTCCATAAAACTTGCTCCCTCCTCTTTATGAAAACTCCCACCAATTATACCTACCAGATCTCCTTTACTTGCTAGGGAGTTCTTTAATAGAAACTCCATAGAATATTTAATAAATGAATCTCTAGAATCAGGTTTATTAATTACGTATGGATATATATCATAAGACATTGCTAGTTCTCTTTGTGTATAAGATTTATAGCATAGGGCGTATATTGGAATCTGAGGTCTAAACTCAGATAGATATCTGCCTGTTCTACCACTACAAGTATCTAGCACAATGGCTTTTATAGGAAGTAATTGAGTAGCAGCTACAATAGAGCGAGCTAACACTAAAGCTATAGGTTTAGTTACCTTTCTAAGATTGATATCTAAAGATACAGGAATATCTTTCTCTACCTCTTTTGCTATTGTACTCATTATCTTTACAGCCTCTAATGGGTATTTTCCATTTGCTGTTTCTCCACTAAGCATTATTGCATCAGTCCGCTGAAGAATAGCATTAGCAACATCTGTTACCTCTGCCCTTGTTGGACGTGGGTGCTCTATCATAGAATGTAGCATTTGAGTTGCAATAATAACAGGCTTCTTTCTTTCTCTACATTTGTCTACAATAAATTTTTGTATTGCTGGTATTTTTTCTGCAGGTACTTCTACTCCTAAATCACCCCTTGCAACCATTACTCCATAACAATGATTGAGTATTGTATCCAAATTATCTACTCCCTCTTGATTCTCTATTTTAGATATTATTTTAAGATGACTATCATAAGCTTTAAGAATTTTATCAATTTCTAGCAAATCTTCTTTATTTCTAACAAATGAGTGTGCAATAAAATCTATATCTGCTTTTATTGCCCAATCTATAAATTCCTTATCCTTTTGGCTAAGGCTAGGTAATTTTATAGAAACATTTGGAACATTAATACTCTTTCTTCCTTTAATTACTCCATCATTTTCCACTTCACATACTAATCTTATTTCGTGTTTTTCTACACAAATTAGTGCAATCTCTCCATCATCTACGAGTATTCTTGCCCCTAATGGTATATCATCTACAAAATTTTGATAATTTGTAAATAAAACCCCAGGAATACAAATTCCGTCTATGTTTTTATAGATTTCTAATTTATCTCCTTTTTTAACACTAATACCATCTTCTGGAGACATTGCTGTTAAACGAACTTCTGGCCCTTTTGTATCCACTAAAATGGCTATTTTATCTGAGACCTCTCTAACCATATCAACTATTAATTGAGATTTTTCTGGAGTAGTATGCGCAGAGTTAATGCGCACTACATTCATACCTGCATTATATAGTTCTGTTAAAAAAGCTAATGAACAATTTTTATCAGAAATTGTATATATTATTTTTGTTTTTTATGTTGGGGATTTTTGTTTTGGAAAAGGTGGTTGACATTTCTTATCAGGATGGTATACTTATATTCGAAATTTAGCGATTAAAAGCGTTACGCTTTAATGTGTGAATGCAAACGTATCGCTGTGATACAGCGGGGGAAATCCGGGAATTGT
>CAXYUL010000229.1:0-3487 GCA_964292095.1 uncultured Bacteroidales bacterium
ACATAATATAAGGCAAATAAATCTGCCCTAGATTCCTCTAAAGAAGAGCTATACTCACCTAGTGCTGCAGGAGAAACACCTGGTAATAATTGACCAGAACCATGTCCTAAACACTCATGAAGATCTGTATGAAGATTACCCATTAAAGAGCCATAGTCTTTAGCCATTTTAATTTCATTTTCATCCCAAGCAAACTCTGTTAACATACTCTTAGGAGATTCTAAAGAAGCCAAATCATAAGCATCTGTAATATTGGCAATTGTAACGGATTTTGAGCCATACTCTTTTCTAATCCAATTTGAATTAGGTAGGTTAATTCCTATAGGAGTACTAGGATAACAATCACCAGCTAAACATGCAACAGTAATAACTTTTGCAGAAACGCCCTTAACTTCTTTCTTTTTAAATTTAGGATCTACAGGTGAGTTATCCTCAAACCATTTTGCATTATCGCTAATCTTTTGTGTTCTCTTAGACGCCTCTAAATCTTTAAAGTTAACAACAGCTTCCCATGTAGCTTTACGCCCTAATGGATCGTTATAATCTTCTATAAATCCATTTACAAAATCTACCTGCGAATCAACATCTTGTACCCATGCAATGTTATATTCGTCCCATGTTTTTAAATCACCTGTCTTATAGTAAGATATTAATTTAGCAATATAATCTTTTTGAGTTTGGTTCTCTGCTACAGCTGAGGCAGCTTCTAAATGTTTAACAATCTCTGTAATAGCATTGCTATACATTCCTCCAATCTTATAAATTTTTTCTACAAGATTACCATTTTCTTTAACTAGCTTACTATTTAGGCCATAAGCAATTGGAGTATGATTAATGCCATCTTTACTTCCTAAGGCTTTTACATCTGCTTTCTCTAGCTTGTCATAAAAAGCATTCACTTGATCTTTAGTTATACCATCGCCATAAAAATTAACTGCTGATGCCTCAATTAAATCTAAATCTTTTCCAGTATATTTACGTTGCGAATATAAAGAAGGGTCAAAAATAACAGGTAATAACTCTGCAACAAGATCCGATTGATTACAAGCTTCCATTAAACTTTTAAAGTAGTCTTGCGAACAAGCAGGGGTAAATTTATCCTCTGCATAGTGATGGTGTATACCATTACTAAAGAAGACTCTTTTTGCGTAAACTAAGAAATCTTTATATTCAGCACTTTCTTTATCACCTTTATAATTCTCAATAATGTTTTCTAATACTTTCCTAATCTTTAAGTTATATTTAAAGTTTTGGTCAAACAGAATGTCTCTACCACATTTTGCAGCTTCGCTCAAATGGTAAATATACTCTTTCTGATTAAAGCTTAAAGAATCCCAACCAGGAATCTTATAGCGAATTATTTGCAAATCTGCAAACTCGTCAACTATATATTTAAAATCAGCCTCTTTTTTCTGTTCTGTATTATTGGCACAAGAGGTAATTGCCAAAGACAATATGCATGAATTAAGCATTGTTTTTATAAAATTCATATATTATAATATTAATTAGTTGTGCTATTTTGTGCCGACCGTTTTTTGGCAATATAGTCTTTTACAAATTGATATCCCTTCATAGCTGCGTCTATAATTTTTTCTACGATAATAAATTTAGAATAGACAACGCCTATAATTCTAATTGGATTAAACAGGTATTTAAATTCTTCAAAGCTTCTACTAAGCTCAAATTCTTTTAATTTTATGTCTATTTGTATTTCTTTTCTAGCAGCCCTAAGCTCTTCTAAACTAGATATATGCGCATATTTACTCATAATAATCATTTATATTAATCTTTAAAAAACAAACTGATATATAATTTAACAAGCTTATCTGTAAATAATTTTTTTCTGTAAAAAAATAAGATTATCAAAAGAACAAGAAAAATACAAGCAACAATAAAAAAGCCCAATGCTGTACTTCCAACAATGGCACCTAGCAAATAAGCAAAACAAAAACCTAATAATTGAAGGACTACACCTCCTACCATAGTTGCTAATAGTAAGAAAATAGTTTTATTAGAAACAATAGCTAAACCTTCTACCCCTCTCAACTTATAGTCATCTATCTTAAGATTTATATAGTCGCTTAAAGAATCTTTTATCCCTTGCAAAGGAACTTTAGATGAGCCAAACGGATTATCTTCTTTAGTAGAATTATCAAATTCTGTATTTCCATATTTATCATTTTCTTCCATACTATTTTATTTCATTTTTCTGCTCTAATTACAATTAATAATAACACTCATAAACAATAAAGACGTGCAAATAGATTAGACTAATTTGCACTTCTTTATTTGATTTCAATTTCATTAGGCTTAGTATATAATACCCCTCCTAATTAAAATATAGTAAAAAAATTAAGCTTCTTCTTGTGCTTTTCCACGATATTTCTGAGCAACTTCACTTAATTTCTCTTTGGCTGCCTCATACTCCTCTTGTGCCTTCTCTTTAATTTTTTTACGCGTAACCTCCCCTTTATCTGGAGCAAAAAGAAGAGCCAATGCAGCCCCAGCTGCAGCCCCTGCTAAGAACGAAAAAAATGTACTCTGTTTCATGCCTTTATTGTTTTTAAATTAAAAACTAAGGATAACAACACACTAAATTGCTCACCTTAGTTCACAATGTGTTATATGTAAGTACAAAATTAAGTTTTTTTTCTATATTTGCACCTTATTTTAGAAAGAATTTACAAAATTAAGGTGTTTTAAAAGGAAATATAACAGAAAAAATGGGCAAAGGTACAATTACCATACTATTACTTATTATTTCTAATAGTTTTATGACTCTAGCATGGTACGGTCATTTAAAATTTAATACTGCAAAACTATTCCCAAAGTGGGGCTTTTTTGGCATAATACTTATTAGTTGGTTAATTGCTTTCTTTGAATATTGCTTTCAGGTTCCTGCAAATAGAATAGGCTACAATAGCTTTGGAGGTCCGTTTACTCTTGTTCAACTAAAAGTGATTCAAGAGGTTATAACTCTCCTAATTTTTGTTATTTTTTCTGCTCTCTTTTTTAACACAGAAGGTCTAAGGGCTAACCACCTAATTGCCTTTGTATTTTTAGTTTTAGCTGTATACTTTATATTTAAATAATAATGAAAAAAATAATTGATATTACTCAAAAGAAATATACCCACAAAATAAATGTAATATTTTTAACATTATTTGCTTTTTTTACACTTGCTTGTGAGCAAGTAAAACCAGAAGAGCCAGTAATTGAAGAAAAAGAAAAGACAGTTTTGATATATATGGTTGCAAACAACAATCTATATCAAAATGCAATAAATAATTTTAGCGATATTACAAAATCTGATATTCCAGACAATGGATATCTTCTTGTATATTATCATTTATATAATAAAAGTCCATTCTTACTAAATGTTCACAAACAAGATCAAACAGTTATTGTTGATACCGTAGATAGATTCCTTGCAGATATAAACACCGCTAAGACGAGCTCTCTAATTAGTGCAATGAATATTACAAAA
>CAXYUL010000230.1:0-3423 GCA_964292095.1 uncultured Bacteroidales bacterium
AAATAACCCATACAACCAGCTTGTAGATGATGTTTTTATAATATTAAAGAACAAAAAAGAGGAAGTTAATTTAAGAATAGCTGCGGTAGAGGCTTTGGGCTGGTATGAACGCTCGAGTAGAAGAGCAGAGATAATTAGTGTTTGTAGAGATATTTTAAAAGAGCCTAGCTTAGATGCTAGCCTATATGATGAGCTGCAAAAGACAATTAATCGTTTACAAACGTTTAACAGATAGGAGAAAAATAAAATGAAAAAATATAATTTTTTAAAAATAAGTAAATTAATTGTTTTTGCTTTATTCTTAATTTCCTTCTCTTTTAGCAATTTTAGAGTAAGTGCAGCAAATAATAATAGTAAGAAAGAAATTATTAAGTGTAAAGCTAATACAGCTAGCTCGTTTGCCATTTTTGTTGATAGTAAAACATACACAGAGTGTAAAGAAGAACTTTTTGCATATAAAAATGTGCTAGAAGAAGAAGGCCTAGGTACTTATATTGTATCTGCTGCTTGGTCTAATCCAGAAGAAGTAAAATTAGAAATAGCTAAACTAGCAGCAAAAAAGCCGGCTTTAGAAGGAATGGTGTTTATTGGTAATATTCCAATAGTAAGAGTTAGAGCAGGACAGCATCTTACTACAGCGTTTAAAATGAACGAAAAGACTTTCCCAATGGAGGAATCTTCTGTAAGTTCTGATAGATATTACGATTGCCCAAATCTTAAGTTCGATTTTATATGTAAAGATTCTCTTAAGGCCAATCACTTTTACTATAAATTGTTAGCAGAGGGGGCCCAAAGACTTTCTCCAGCATATTACAGTGCAAGAATTTTGGTGCCAGCAGAGCTTGTTACAGAGAGTGGTAAAGACGAGTATAGTTTAATGAGAGCTTATCTAAAAAAAGTAGTGGCTGCACATAAAGAAACTAATTATTTAGATAAGTATACTTTCTTTGCAGGTAATGGTTATAATTCAGACTGTTTAACAGCGTGGAGGCAGCAATCTACTCTTTTAAAGACTTACTTTCCTAATGCAAGCGAAACAATGTTAAATTTTAGACAAGGTGAGCATTTTAAGTACGAGCTTTATACTTATATGCAAGATCCTAGAACAGATATTTTCCTCTTTTATGAGCATGGCTCACCTAATAAACAGCATATAAATGAGAGTGCTAGTGGAAGAAATTTAGATGAAAATTTATCTGCACTAAAATTTGAGTTAAGAACATATACTAGAAGGTTAAAAGGAGAAAAAAGAACAGCATATATTAAAGATGTATGTGCTCATTTTGGACTTTTAGAATCTGAACTTTCTGATGATGTTTTAATGGCTACTGCTAAAGCTGATTCTACAAGAAGTGCAGATAAAGATATGAATTTAAAAGATTTATCAAAACTAAAAACTGGATCTAGAGTAACAATATTTAATGCTTGCTATAATGGTTCTTTTCATAAAGATGGCTATGTTGCGGGATACCATATTTTTAATGACGGAAAAACTGTAGTAACACAGGGAAATACTGTAAATGTGCTTCAAGATAAATGGGAAGACCAATTATTTGGGATGTTTGCCCTAGGTGCACGTATAGGATTTTGGCAAAAAGAAGTGCAAACTTTAGAGTCTCATTTAATAGGTGATCCTACTTATAGATTTAGTATAAATAAAGATAACTATCCTTCTAGTGCAAAAGATGCTACAAGGGCTTATTTAAATGGTGAGATTAATAAATTTTTGGCACCTTTAAGCTATAAACCATCAACTAATACTTCATTCTGGGAATCGGAGCTAAATAATCCTAATGCTAATGTTAGAGCACTTGCTATCAAACAATTATTAAATAACTATTTAAATGGGGGAAGGGAAGATAAAACTTTTGCTTCTAAGATTTATAAGATTTTTGAGCAAGACAGGTTTTCTCTAGTTAGAATTCAGGCAATTACAGCTCTTTCTTATACAGATAGTGAACTTTTTATTAAAGCAGTAGAAAAAGGCTTATCAGATTCATCTGAGCTCATTAGAAGACTTTCTGCTCATTGGAGTGGAAAGATTGGAGCCCCTTCTTTATTCCCTTCTGTAATTAATCTATGCAATAATAGCGCAGATATTCAGAGAGTAAATTATGCTGCTATGGGAGCAATTCCAGCTTTTGGAATTGAGGAACCTATAAAGGTAGGTCAAAAATTAGATTATAAGAGTGCTCCAAAGGGTTTTCAATTATCTAATAAAATATTAAAGATAGATTTAAATGACCCTAGAGTAGAGGATAATATAAGACGTTTAAGAAACGTGCAAAATTATCCAAAGGTAGAAGAATTGTTTACTATCCTAAATAACAGTGCTGTTAGCTTGGATATAAGGCTTATGCTTTGTGAGGCTATTGGCTGGATGAATTTTTCTATACATAAAAATAAGGTAATAGATGGTTTAGGAACAATTATTGTAACAAAAGAAACACCACTGGAATTGAGAGAAGAAGCTTTAAAAAGTAAAAAAAGGCTAGAGTGGCAATAGCTTTTTTTAGTGGTTCCAAATTTTAGTTAGTTAGTTAGTTTTAACCATAAAATTGTACACCTAGTTAGATGAGGATGATAAAAGTAAATTATTACTTTTATCATCCTCACTTCTTTTATACAATTAAGATATTACGGGCTCACTAGTTACTAGGCCAATTAGATTACTATTAGTCATATTATTATTTTGCACTAGTACTTATGTTTAAAATTTTCATATATTTGCAATACTGAGAATAACATGAATAGGAGCAAAACTTTAGAAGAAGAATTTGATAATATCTATTGTAGGTATATAAGTAATATAGAATATATTGCTTATAATTACTTGTATAATAGAGAAGAAGCAGAGGATGTTGCTCAAGAAGTGTTCACCGCATTTTGGAATAATATTGAACATATAGATTTAAAAGGAAATATATTTAGCTATTTATATGTTTCTGCAAGGAACTTTTCTTTAAGAAGATTAAATCTAATAAAACTACAAAATAAACATTCGGAGTTTATAGATAGTAGGGGCGATTTAAGTAGAATAACAGCTTTAGAGAGCACTGCAAATAAACTCTATGAGGTAGAAATAGAAACTTTATTGGCAGACGCTTTGGAAAAGATGAGTAAAAAGACAAAAGAAGCTTACCAATTAAGCAGAAATAAAGAAATGAGTTACAAGCAAATAGCTTTATTGCAAAATGTGAGTGAAAAAAATATAGAATATAGGATATCATCTGCTTTAAGAATTTTAAGAGAAGTATTTAGGGATTACCTCATATATCTTATTTATATTAATGTATAAAGATTGTAACATGAATAAAAAATTGCTAATTAAATATTTAGAGGGAAAAACAGATTTATCTGAGGATAAGATAGTACACGATTGGGTATCTAAATCTTCTTACAATAGAAAATATTTTGTTAGCC
>CAXYUL010000231.1:0-3388 GCA_964292095.1 uncultured Bacteroidales bacterium
TTAATTAAGTACATTATGAATTATACTTCTACTAAAAAACCATTAGACTTAAGGGAGGGAATAAAGGTTATAGGCTTAATGTCTGGAACTTCTTTGGATGGACTAGATATTTGCTATGCTCAATTTAAAATGAATGATGGCAAATGGGAATATAATATTATTAAGGCGGAGGATGAGGAGTATCCATTAGAGTTAAAGAGTAAGTTGGCTAATGCTCAGAGTATGAGTGCCGTAGATTATGCTTTATTAAATTCTGATTATGGCATTTATTTGGGAGAGAGGGTTAAGTTGTTTATGAATAGAAATATGGCAGATCCAGATATTATAGCATCTCATGGTTCAACTGTTTTTCATCAGCCGGCCTTAAGATTTACCGCTCAAATTGGTTCTGGTGCTGGAATTGCTGCAGAAACTGGTGTAGATTGTGTTTGTGATTTTAGAACATGTGATGTTGCTTTGCATGGACAAGGTGCTCCATTAGTTCCAATAGGTGATAGAGCTCTTTTTGGAGAATATGATTATTGCTTAAATTTAGGTGGCTTTTCTAATATATCTTCTGAGAAACAAATTAATGGTGTGAGTACTAGAGTAGCCTATGATATTTGCCCTGTTAATTATGTGATGAATTATTATACCAGATTTGTTGGCTTAGAATACGATAAAGATGGAGAATTGGCTCGTAGCGGAAAGCTTTGTGAGAACTTGCTAGAGGACTTAAATAATCTAGATTTTTATTTACAAAATGGCCCTAAATCTCTTGGAAGAGAGTGGGTTGAGTCTTGTATTTTACCACTTATAGATTCATATAATTTATCTTTAGAGGATAAACTTGCTACATTTTGTGAGCACGTAGCAATACAAATATCTAAGCATATAAAGTTAGGGAAGGTTTTACTAACTGGAGGAGGAGCTTTAAATAAATATCTTGTTGAGCGAATGCAGGCTAGGGCTCCATGGTGTTTGTATGTGATTCCAGATAATCAAACTATTAATTTTAAGGAGGCTCTTATTTTTGCATTTTTGGGAGTATTGTATGTTATGGATATGCCAAATTGTGTTAGTTCTGTAACAGGTGCTTCATATAATTGCATTGGTGGTGCCCTATATAAAGCTGGAGGGAGTTTGTAAATATATTTAAAATAATTTTGCCTATTAAAAAAAACTTTATAACTTTGCAGTCCCAAAAACAATTAGCAACCTCTTATATGTAGATCTATTAAAGATTATAACGTTGCGCCTTAAAACTTGAGATAAAATGGATTTAATAAAAATCGCACAAGAGGCATTTGCCACAGAGAAAAAGGATTACCCTGCTTTTAAAGCTGGAGATACTATTACAGTAACTTACAAAATTAAAGAGGGAGATAAAGAAAGACAACAAAAATTCCGTGGAGTAGTTATCCAAAGACGCGGAATAGGATCTACAGAAACTTTTACAATTAGAAAAGTATCTGGCGGGGTAGGAGTAGAGAGAATATTCCCAATTACTTCTCCATTTATTGCTTCTATAGATTTAGAAAAAGTAGGTAAAGTTCGTAGAGCAAGAGTGTTCTACTTAAGAAACTTAACAGGTAAGAAAGCACGTATTAAAGAGAAAACTTACGTTAAACAAGACGCTGAGTAATCTCATTAAATAGGCCCCGTGGCTCAACTGAATAGAGCATCACACTACGGATGTGAGGGTTACAGGTTTGAATCCTGTCGGCGTCACTAGACAGATGGTTTAAAACCATCTTTCTTCGTTATATGAGGGTTTGAGAGGGGTGGATTAGGGTTGAAATATCCATAAAATACAAAAGAAATGCAATAATTCTAGTTTTTTGTCAACTAATACGTCAACTATTTTTATATTTGTCAACAAAATTTTAAAATATGTTGACGTATTCATTCTATCTAAAAGACCAAAGAGAGACTATAAGCACAGTACTTGTAGCTCTAAGGGAAAATTCAAAAAAAATATATTGCTTGCCAGCGGAAAAAAAGACATTTCTGATAGCACGAAAATGAATCTAAATAAGTTTTATCTAAAATGGGCTACTATTGGTACTGCAAATAAAACAACTCCAAGCAGACAGAATTTGCAAGCTTGCAAAGTCCTGCATGAATTTGCTGCAGCTATTGATTTTGAGAATGTAGATTATAAATTTTATACAGATTATACAAAATTTTTAAGAGATAAAAAAAAAGTATAGGACTAATACTATTGGCACACATATCAATAATATAAAGGCTGTTATGAATGAGGCTTACAAAATGAAGTTGCACAATAATTTAGAATTTAAAAATTTTGTTAAAATAACAGAAGATGTTGATAATATATATTTGACCACTCAAGAAATTGATTGCTTATACAATCTAAACTTATCGGGAACACAAGCTGGTGTTAGAGACCTATTCCTAATCGGATGCTACACTGCTATGAGATTTGGCGATTATTCTAGGCTAACTAAATACGACATTACAGATGGACTAATACGTCTTAAGCAAGCAAAAACTAGCAATAATGTAGTTATACCTGTCCATCCTCGTTTATGTGAGATAATTAATCGCTGGGATGGAGCTCCAAAAGTCAGCCAGCAAAAATTTAATCTAATAATAAAAATTATATGTAGACTTGCAGATATAACAGAAATGGTGGCAATTGGCTGGGAAAAAACAACACGTTATGAAGAAAAATGTGAACTGGTGTCATCGCACACAGCTAGAAGAAGTGCTGCGATTAATATGTTCAAAGCTGGTATTCCCACCATCTCAATAATGAAAATTACTGGACATAAGACTGAAAGTAACTTTATGAAGTATATTAAAATATCTAAAGAAGAAAATGCGAGATTATTAGCTGATAATGAGTTTTTTAAGTGAGTATTTTAAAAAAAACTTAACAATATTTGATAAAAATATAATTACCTTTGTATTAGAAAAAATAACACATTAAACACACGCGATTATGAAAAATTTTTACAAATTACCAAATACTTTTCTAAAATGAGAGGTGGTAAAAGAGAGGGAGCAGGGCGACCCGCTAAAGAAGTAAAAAAAGATATAGGAGTATATTTTCTTTTAAATTCTGAGGAGTATAAAATTCTGGAAAATTTATGTAAAGCTGCTGGGATGACAAAAGCAGCTTACATTAGAAAAAAAATTTTTAAATCAAGTGGTAGTATATAAAACTACCACTTTTTTTATTCCACCTTTATAATACCTAATTATTAAGATAGAACATATCATTTTCTATTGTACTAGCATTTCAATGATGTTTTTTTTAATTCAGTTATTTGTTCAGACTTCATTTTTCCTATAGGTTTTCCTTGTAGCCTTAATTTATCTACAGCTTTTATTTGATCTAGCATTACATACCCAACTTTTTCTCTTATATTTACTTTAATTC
>CAXYUL010000232.1:0-3381 GCA_964292095.1 uncultured Bacteroidales bacterium
GACCACTATTGTAGGCCTGCTTTATTTCTTGGGCTGGGTGAAATTTTGAAACTGCCACCAACTTACAAGTTGACGGCAGTTCATTATTAATTTTCTGAATTTGTAACGATATACTCATTCTATTATTTTTTATTTTTACCTTGCTGCATTGCTTGTTGCTGCTTGTACATTTCGTCTAACCTCTGTTGGAACTTGGATTTTGGTTTTGCTTTAGAGTTAGCAGCTTTTTCTTTTAATTTAGCATATATCTTCTTTTCATCAACAAAAAATCTTCTAATTATCCATGTCTGAAGCATGGTAATAAGGTTAGATAACATATAATAATAACTTAAACCGCTAGAGAAATTATTACATAGAATAGTAAAGAAAATTGGCATAAAATATAATTGCATTCCTTTCATTCCTGCCATTTGTGGGCCAGAAGGCATTTGATCTATTGTCATTCTTGCATAGAAAAACATAGAAACTCCCATTAGAAGGGCAAATAAACTTACATGGTCGCCATACAAAGGAATACTAAAAGGCAAATGCATTATAGAATCGTAAGAACTCAAATCTTTTACCCATAAAAAGCCTTCTTGTCTTAGCTCAAATGAAGCTGGAAAGAATTTGAACATTGCAAACAAAATTGGGAATTGCAATAGTATAGGAAGACAACCACCAAACATACTAACACCTGTCTTCTTATACAAAGACATGGTTTCTTGTTGCTTTTTAAGAGCATCTTCTTTCTTTGGAAATTTCTCATTGATTTTATCTATCTCCGGTTTTAAAACCTTCATTTTTGCAGAAGACATATAAGATTTTAATGTAAGTGGAGAAATAATAATCTTAATTGCAATAGTCATTAATAAAATGATTATTCCAAAATTACCAATAAATTTACTTAAATAATCAAAGAAGTTAATGATAAACACCCTATTAATCCAACCTATTAGCCAACCTCCAAGAGGAACTATTTTTTCAAAACCATAACCATGACTTTTTAAAGTTTTATACAAATTTGGTCCATAATAAAATTTAAATGGAATATCTAACTGCTCTTGGCTAGAGTAAGGGACTTGCATACTAGCGGTACATGCCATTAAATTATTACTAGGATCATCTTGTGGATATACCGAATATGCTAATTTTCCACTAGTAAAATTATTATCAGCTACCATAATAGCAGAGAAGAATTGCTGTTGAAACGCAAACCACTCTAGTTTTGTTGGAAGATCTTCAGAAGCATTCTCTTTTCTTAATCCTAAATCCTCTACACCCTTTTCTTTAGGAAATTTATAAACAATAGAAGAATAATTTTTCTCATTATCATAACCCTTCTCTAAACGTGGAAGATCTAATTTCCAATCTAAACCAAGTTGAGTTACACTTCTAGAAATAAATTTATTCATTCCAACCATTCTTACATTAAATGTAAGTAAATAGCTATCTATAGGAAGGATATAAGAATATTCAACAAAAGAGTCTTGCCCAAAAGGAAGTCTCATAACAAGAGAAGTATCTGTTTGTGCAACCTTTTTAAAATTAAAATCAGAAGTATTTATCTGTTGATCTGTAAAAAAATCTATACCAAAATTACTTGCTCCTTTTTTTACTAAATAAAGGCTTAGACTATCGTAAGTATAATAATTCTTTATAAGAACTTCATTTACCTGTCCTCCTTTTGTTGTAAAGTCAACAGATATTTTATCATTCTCTAATTTAAAAAATTCTGGTTTTGCTTTAAGTGCTTCTTCTAAAAGAGAGTCTTTATATATAGGAACCCTATTGCTATCAGTTGCCACAGCTACTAGATCTTGCTTTAATGAGTCAGCTATAATTTTTGTTGAATCAATTTTAGGGGCATTTTTCATAGCCTCTACCTGTGCTATTGAATCTGCCACAAATTGTTCGCGTTGTTGTTTCTCAAATTCCCTGGTATTGTACCAACTGAAACCTATTAATATTGCTCCTATCAGTACAAAACCGATAATAGTATTCTTATTCATTCTTGTTCCGCTAAAATTCCTATTCGAATTGTTTTTCTATTATTTTAATTTTCTCTTCTATTTGTGCCATTTCTTCTCTAGTTATAGCAATTTTCTTTTGAATATCGGCTATAAATGCATCTGCATTTTTAGATTTAGCAAAAAAGCCCATATTATTTTCTAAAGTAGAAATATCACTCTCCATTTTTCTAAACTTTTGAATAAGTTTATCCCTCTCAAACCTAAGTCCACTTCCTTTACCAGAAGTTTTAGCCTCAGTTACCATTCTTTTAAACTTATTTAAACGTTTTTCGCTATCTAAAGAACGAATATCTACAAACTTATCGTCCATAACTTTATTAAAGGCTTGTTGAATCTTCTCTTTTTCCTTAAATGGAACAAAACCAATTGCAGACCAACGAGACTGAAACTCTCTCATCGCAACAATATTTTCATCTTTAATATCCTTTACTACAAAGTTTTTAATTTCATCTAATAAAAGAGTCTTTGCTTTTAAATTCTCTTCATATTTTTCATCCTCAGCCCCAAAATGCTTAGCTTTATTATCAAAGAAATGATCACAAGCAACTCTAAATCTCTTCCAAACAGCATCTGATTGCTTTCTAGCTACAGGGCCTACCTCTTTCCAAACTTTTTGTAAATTTATCAATTGATCTGTAGCTTTTTTCCAATCTTCGCTAACCATCAATTGCTCTGCTTGCTCACATAATGCTTCTTTCTTTTTAAGATTTTCAGACATTATATTCTTAAAGTTTGCATAATATTCTCTCTTTGCTCCATAGAACTTATCGCAAGCCTCCCTAAATCTATCGTAAATTTTTTGATTATCTTTTTTTGCAGCAAAACCAATAGTCTTCCATTTTTCCTGCAATTCTTCCATGTTTTTAGATAAAACGTTCCAATCATTAGATTCTAATACCTCCTTATTGGCAATTTCTTCTGCTTGCTCACATAACTGAGATTTTAAAACCAAGTTACTCTTTTGCTCTTCTTTTAGCTTTTCAAAAAAATGTTGATGTTTCTTATTAATAACAGATGATATATTTCTAAATCTCTCCCAAATTGCATCTCTTTCTTCTTTTGCTACAGGGCCCAATTCCTTCCACTCTTCGTGTAATTTTTGAAGTTCTTTAAATGCCGTAACAACATTTGATTCATTTTCTAGAGCCTCGGCCTTTTCGCAAATACCTACTTTAATCTCTAAGTTTTTCTTAAAATCTAAATCTCTAAACTCGTTATTAATTTTTATATAATCGTAGAACATCTCTACACAATGTTGGTATGTTTCCCAAAGGTCTTTTGCTTTAGCCTGAGGAACCATATTAATAGATTTCCACCTACTCTGCAACTCCCTAAAAGCAGGGAAAGTATGGTTTACATCTTCTGCCTT
>CAXYUL010000233.1:0-3380 GCA_964292095.1 uncultured Bacteroidales bacterium
AAAAAAATGGAGTTTGTATATAAGCAAATATCCAACTAAATAACAAAGAAACCCCAATTACAATAACAAGAGAAGAAAGTAATTCGCCAGTGACATGCGGTGAAAAATAGATGGGCAAAAACGTTAAAATTGCAATAACAGTAGCAGCTAAAAGAGGCATTGCTGTAGAGCTACAAGCTCTCATAATTGCTACTCTTTTTCTCATACCCCTCTGCATATTTACCAAAGCAGCATCTGATACCACAATAGCATTATCAACTAACATCCCCATGGCAATAATAATAGCAGCTAATGACATTCTCTGTAGCGATATACCATATGCAAGCATTACAATTAGGGTTGCAAAAATAGTAAAGATAAGGCCGCTTCCAACAAGAATACCATTTTTAAAACCAATAAAGAATAGTAAAATAGCAACAACTGTTATTACAGAAATTATAAGATTAACAACAAAACCTTTATTGGCAACAGCAGATTCATAACCTTGGTCATAAATAGTACTTAACTTATAAGCGCCTTTAGAATTGTTATTGTACACATCTACACGTTCTGCAACTAATTTTGCCATATCCACTACGTTACCATCTGCTACAGTAGAAATAGCTATTCCTATTGCTGGCTCCCCATTAATTCTCATTTTATTGTTATATGGGGTTTTATATGATTCCTTAACGTCTGCAATATCTGCTAAGCTAAAATACTCTCCAGTTTTAGAAGTTATAATCAAATTCTTAATATCATCTAAGCTATAGAAATTGCCACTAGACTCTATTCTAATTCTACTATTATCTGTTTCAATGGCGCCAGCATCTACCATTTTGTTTTGAGCATCAAAGGCTTTAATAATATCAGAACTAGTTATACTAGTATTAGACATTAAAGATTCATTTATTATAACATCTATCGTAGGTGTCTCTACTCCATATATTTCTACCCTAGCAACATTCTTAACTTTTAATAAATCGTTTTTTATGAGCTTTGCTTGATCATCTAATTCTCTATAACTTTTACCATTACCAGTGAGCCCATAAAATACTCCTAGCACATCGCCAAAATCGTCATTTACAACAGATGGCATTGCACCTTGTGGTAACTTTGACTGTACATCAGATACTTTCCTTCTAAGCTTATCCCATAATTGTTGCATTTGGTCTGCCCTAATCTCTTTTTTTACAAATACAGTAATTTTAGATAAACCAGCTCTGTTTTCTGTTTTTAGATAATATAGTTCATCTAAAGATTGAATAGCCTCCTCTAGTGGGTCGGTAACTTGTTTCTGAACCTCGGATGGAGATGCCCCAGGATACGAAGTTACAACCAATGCTTGTTTTATTGTAAAAGGGGCATCTTCTAATTTCCCCATTTTTATATAGGCGAATATACCACCAAAGAAAATTAAACTGAGTAAGAGTATAGTTACTGGTTTGTTTTTCAAAAAATACTTAACTAAATTCATAGTACTTTATTTAGAGATTAATATTTTGCTCATAGCTAACTTGCGTATCATTTGATAAAAACCTAAGATTACTGCTCGCTAATATTTCTCCTTCTTCTAGTCCTTGCTCTATTATTAGCATATCAGAAGGGAGTAAACTACCTATTTTAACATTACGTCTAGTAACTTTACTAGAACTAGGGTCAACAACCCATACATAATCTCCATTAGAACTATCGTGGCAAAGAGCGAGTTGAGAAATTATTATCTTTTTGCTAGAAGAATTATTGTCTAATTTAATTTTTCCGCTCATTCCGCTTAAAAGACTATTATCCAAATTTGGTACTAGTGCAGTTAGCATATACGAAAGATTATTTTTAGTTGTACTTTTAGAAATATCTATTACTTTAGCACTATATGTTTTGTCTTTAATAGAGTTAAATATAAGTTCAACATTATTTAACTTTTTTTTGCTAAAGGCAAGTTCTTCTGTTATATATGCTTCAATTTTTAACTTACTTATATCTACAAATTCTAATACGGGAGTACTAGCCTTAACGTCTACATATTCCTCTAAAAACACTTCTCCTACATAACCACTAAAAGGCGCAATTAGTTTTGTGTCATTTAGCTCATTACTAGCACTTTCATAGGCCATTTTGGAGCTAATATATTCTGAATTTGCTTTTTCGTATGCACTAGCAGAAACATTATCTTGCTCAAATAGTATTTTAATCCTTTCATATTCTGCTTTTGCCCTTTGGTATACTGCCTCTGCTTTTTGTTTTCTAATAATAAAATCTCTAGGATCTATTCTGGCTATTACCTCTCCTTTTTTATAATAGTTTCCGGGATAGACATTTAATTTTTCTAGTGGCCCTCCAACTCTAAAAGATAATTGACTAGAGCGTATGGGTTTAGAAATGAAAGAAAATTCTTTATTATTTTCTAGTTGAGCACTTGTAACCTCGCTTACATTAATTAGTAAGTCTTTGTTTGTATCTTCTTTTTTATTTCCGTTACATGAAGAAAAAAGCAGCAGCATAGCCGCAGTACAAAAAAATAATTGAGTTTTTATTTTTAAGATCATAATTTATTTTTTTGATTTCAAAAATATTACCCCTTATTATATTGCCTTTTTTATTTTTTACCCAAGTAACAAAATTTAGCCCCAAAGTAGGGAATTATTAACATGAAAATATTTGAACATTTGAAAAATAACTATATTTGCCAGCCTAAACTTGGTTGTATGATTACAGATAGCATTAAAAAAGGAGATATAAATGCCTATAAGGAATTCTTTATGGATTACTATCCAATTCTGTGTTGCTTTGCAAATAATATCCTCAAAAACTCTGCAGTTAGCAAAGATATTGCTCAGGAAGCCTTATTAAAATATTGGGAGAGAAAAGAAAATTTTGATAATATATATCAAGTTAAGAGCTTTTTGTATATTGTTTCTAAGAATATGTGCCTTAACTTTTTTAAAAAAGAAGCAAAGAGTGTAGATTTTGATAATGTTTCCGCTTATTTAGCCGAATTTGAGTCTGATAAGAGTATTATTGAACAAGAAACATTATTGTTAGTTAGAAAATCTATTGGTGAGTTACCTACAAGAATGAGGTCTATTATAGAACTTAGTATGAAGGGTATGAAGAATAGTCAAATAGCAGATTCTTTAAGTATTACAGAGGAAACAGTACATTCATTAAAACAAAGAGCATATAAGAAACTTAAAAATGTATTAGGAGATAACTATTATTTAATAATTTTCTAATAATATATTTTTAGCTGTCTAGCTTAAAAATAATTTAGCATAAAGTGTAGAGTACTTGTCTAAAAAAGTTAATATTGAGTATTACTTTTTTAGACAAGTAGTTTATTTATAAATCTTAATACTTGGAGTAACCATAAATATTAATAACGTTGTTATATAAACAGAATG
>CAXYUL010000234.1:0-3376 GCA_964292095.1 uncultured Bacteroidales bacterium
AATGGATTTAGCAAAGCGTCTTGTTGATAAAATTGTAAAAGTCAGTACTCCCGATGTTTCAATTGCAGCAATTAAAAAAACTGTGTGTGAATATTTTGGAATAAGCCAAGATGAACTTGTATCCAACACAAGAAAAAGAGGAATAGTTCAAGCTAGGCAAATTGCTATGTATTTGGGAAGAAGTTTAACTAAAACTGCCCTAGAATCTATAGGTAAACAAATTGGGGATAAGAACCATGCAACAGTGTTGCACGCATGTACAACTGTAAAAGACCTAATAGATACAGATAGAGGTTTTAGACAATACGTAACTGATATAGAAAAACAATTGATGCCACTTTAAACACAATATATTATTATGACTACAGAAAATATTTTATCTATCTTTATGGAAATTACTAAAATTCCAAGAGAAAGCGGAAACGAGCAACATATAATAGCATATTTACAAAATTTTGCTAAAGTAAATAATCTTGCTTGTAAAACAGATGAGACTGGTAATGTCCTTATTACCAGAGAAGCATCTAAAGGCAAAGAAAATATTCCTACAATTGTATTGCAAAGTCATTCTGATATGGTTTGTGAGAAAAATGCTGGAGTAGAACATGATTTCACAAAAGATCCTATAGTTACATGCCAAGAAAACGGCTGGCTAATAGCTAAAGATACAACTTTAGGAGCAGATTGTGGTATAGGAATGGCTGCTCAACTTGCTGTGCTAATAGATAATACAATTAGCACAGGAAAAATTGAGGCACTATTTACTGTTTCTGAAGAAACTGGTTTAGATGGAGCCAAAGCCCTTAAACCTCAGTTTATAAGTGGCAATTACCTTATTAATCTAGATTCAGAAGACGAGGGCGAATTATTTATAGGATGTGCCGGTGGTATAGATACAACCGCAAAATTTAAATATACAAGCATTCCTTCAACAAAGGATTACGAAAAATGCGAATTTAAAATTTTTGGCGCTCAAGGTGGGCATAGTGGTGATGATATAGATAAAGGAAGAGCTAATGCCATAAAAATACTAGCAAGATTTCTATATAGAGTTATTGATAAATTTGATATTGAGCTTTACGAAATTAATGGAGGCAATAAAAGAAATGCCATTGCCAGAGAAGCATACGCTGTTATTGGCTTTGAAAAAAGACATGAGAAAGCTATTAGCAAGCTCTTTAGCACTATTGTAGCAGAAGTTAGAGAGGAATTTAAAAATACCGAAGCTAATCTTAATGGAAGTGCAGCAATAGTTGGAATTAAATATGTTAAAGATAATAAATTTATAGGTGAACCAAAATTTGCAATAGATACTAATACTTCTGCTGCATTAATTTATGCTCTAAACTGCGCTCCACACGGAGTTCTTGCCATGAGCACAGAACTTAAAGGTCTAGTAGAAACATCTACAAACCTAGCATCTGTTAAAATGGAAAGCGGTAAAATAATTAGAATAGGAACAAGTCAGAGAAGTGCCATTAATAGCGCAAGAAAATACGCTGCAGATCAGGTAGAAGCTACTTTTGCTTTAGCTGGGGCTAGTGTCGCTCACGAGAGTGAATATCCAGGATGGCAACCTAAACTAGATTCTAAAATTCTAGAAATTTCTAAGGCATCATATAAGAAGCTATTCAACACAGAGCCAATAGTAAGAGCTATTCATGCTGGCTTAGAATGTGGTTTATTTTTAGACACATTTCCTAATTTAGACATGATCTCTTTTGGTCCTACAATAAGAGGTGTACATGCTCCTGGAGAAAAATTAGATTTAGCTAGTGTAGAAAAGTTTAGAAAGCTGTTAGAAGATATTATTGTAAATTTTAAATAAAAATATAATGCACATGATCTTAGCACCATCTATGCTCTCGGCAGATTTTGGAAATTTAAATGCGAGCGTAGAACTTGTTAATAGCTCTAATGCGGACTGGTTTCATTTAGACATTATGGATGGCGTATTTGTACCAAATATATCATACGGATTTCCTGTAATTAAGGCTATTACCCAAAAAGCAAGAAAGCCATTGGATGCACATTTAATGATAGTAGATCCAGATAGATACCTATCCAATTTCAAAGAACTTGGAGTTGAATACCTAAGCGTTCATTACGAGGCTTGCACTCATTTACACAGAAGTATTCAAACGATTAAAAAACTTGGAATGAAGGCTGGTGTAGCACTAAATCCTCACACAAATATAAACGTATTAGATGATATAATTGTAGATTTAGACTATGTTCTTATAATGTCTGTTAATCCAGGATTTGGTGGCCAGTCATTTATAGATAATACATTTTACAAGATAAAAAATCTTAAAGAACTAGTAGCTAAAAGAAATCCATCTTGTCTAATTCAAGTAGATGGTGGAGTAAATGCAGAAAACTCTAGCAATCTTGTAAACGCAGGAGCTAACATATTAGTAGCTGGAAATGCAGTTTTTGGGGCGGCCGATCCTTATTTAGCAATAGATAAGATAAAAGGTATCAAATAAGATAAATACATATAACTTATATTATATACTTTATCTCTTTAAAAGCATAAGATTTAACTATGCCTGTTTTATGTTCTAAAATAAGACAGGCATTTTTATCAATACCAATAATTTTTGCCTCTACCATATTACCACCACTTATACACTCAACCGGTACATTTAAAAATGCATCTTCTGGAATTTCTATATAATTATAAAATTGATTAAATCTGTATAATAATTTATCATATTCCTGTTCTATTTCTTTAAACATGCCTGCTTTTAAATTATCATACAAATTAAAAAATACATCTAGAAACAAATTAAGCTCTGCTTTTCTGTCTAATTCTTTAAAATTACCATGCACATTTATATCATAATCTTTACTAGAAATTTTATTTAGTTCTAGTAACAAAGACGTTGGGTTTGGTGCTCCAGAATCAAATTGCAATTGATTTAAATTTAGGCCAACTCCTACAACACTAGATGACAATTTGTCACCACAAATAGAGTGCTCTATTAAGACACCACAAATCTTGTTATCTTCCACATAAATATCATTTGGCCATTTAATTTTTGCTTTTATAGAGTGGAGCTCTAAATACCTACAAAGAGCCAATGCAGTAATTCTAGAGATAGCAAACTGATCTTCAATATCAAGGAAATACGGCTTTAGTAATACACTAAAGGTTAAATTTTTTGCTCTAGAACTTTCCCATTTATTTCCTCTTTGCCCCCTACCGGCAGTCTGAAAATCTGCAATCCAAACACTTGCTTCTTGGGCAGTTCCCATAGACCTTAAAGCTTCTAAATTAGTTGAATCTATGGTATCTATCCAATTTATTATAAGATTTTTGTACATAATGCTAATTGGCTAAAAATTTGCAGTATATTTGCACTGCCTAAAC
>CAXYUL010000235.1:0-3357 GCA_964292095.1 uncultured Bacteroidales bacterium
AAGGCTATTATAAAACCAAGTCCCAATGTTAAAGGGACAAAAATCCAGTGAAACATTGCCGTTAAAGCAAACTGCAGCCTAGATGCATCTGTTAAATTCTCAAACATAAAGTTAAAATTAAGGTTTGTAGTATGTTGTTAAATATGATAAATTATACGTTATTTAATTAAATTTTCAATAACTTTTTGCGATTTAGCCTCGGGAGTTTTATAATCACTTAACGCTCCTTTAAAAAAAAATAATTTTAATATAAAAAATAAAATAAATAATTTAATAAGGATAATAAGCCACAGGGTCTTGCCAGTTGTCATTTCTCTAAATCCACTTATATAAAAATCTTTAATTTTATGTAAGGTACTCATAATATGTATTTTTCTAAAACTTTACAGAACTTATTAATAGGACTTATGTATCTTATAATATAGTAAATAATAATTTCTAGGTAAAGATAAAGATTATTATTTAAATAAGAAAAAAAAAGTCTAAGCAAACTCTAGCAAAAGAATATATTTAATAAATTCTTGTTAAATAAAATATAGTTAATAATTATTATTACTTTTGTAAATTCTAAAGAGTATTAGAAATTGCTTAATATAGATATGGATTTAAATTCTAGAATATGGAAAGGCGAAATTTTATTAAAACAGCTATCTTAGGTAGCATAGCTGGCTCGCTACAGCTAAAGACAAATATACTTAATGCAAAAAACAATAATTCGGAAAATTCAAAGCCAGACTTAGTAGCTGTAATGGGTGGAGAGCCTGTTGAAATGTATCACAAAGCTATCGAAGCTCTTGGAGGAATTAAACAATACATTAAAAAAGGATATAAAGTAGTTGTTAAGCCAAACATTGGATGGGACAAAAAGCCAGAATTTGCTGCTAATACTAATCCACAACTTGTTGCAGCAATTATTAAAGACTGTATAGCCGCAGGAGCATCGGAGGTTATCGTATTTGACCACACTTGCGATCAATGGCAATCTTGCTATCAAAATAGCGGTATAGAAGATGCTGCAAAACAAGCAGGGGCAAAAGTTGCATTTGCTCATGACCAAAAATACTATAAAACTATTAGCCTACCTAATGCTGTAAAATTAAAAACAGTAGAAATACATGAGGCAATAGTAGACTGTGACGCCTGGATAAATGTTCCAATTCTTAAAAATCATGGTGGTGCAAAAATGACCATATCAATGAAAAACTATATGGGAATTGTTTGGGATAGAGGATTTTTTCACTCCAACAATTTGCAACAATGCATTGCAGATATATGTACTTACCCTAAAAAGCCTGTACTCAACATAATAGATGCATATAGAATTATGACTCAAAATGGCCCAAAAGGAAAAAGCACAGACGATGTTCAACTAGCAAAAGCTCTATTTATTTCTTCTAATATTATTGCAGTAGACACTGCAGCTACTAAATTTTTTGCTCAGTTTAAGAGCATAGATTTAAACAATGTAACTCATATTGGTTTAGGAGAAGCACATAAACTTGGCTCTACAAATTTAGACAAAATAAAGATACAAAAAATTAAATGCAATTAGCAAATGTACAAGAAACTCAGACTGTTTAGAATTATTTTCTCCATTATTTTTTTTATAATAATAACAATTGGTTTTTTAAGTTTTAATGGTGGAAATAATATTTCTGCCTATGCACTTAAAACTCAATTTATTCCATCATTGATTTCCATTTTTACTGGTGGCTTTTTAGCTTTCCTACTATTAATAATATTAACACTCCTATTTGGACGTGTTTATTGCTCTTTTTTATGTCCTTTAGGTATACTTCAAGATATTATTGGCTTTATCTCAAAAAAAGTTCAAAGCATATACCGCAAAAAAGTTCAAAAGAAAAATGGTAAAATTAAAAGTAAGTACCATAAACCTCTTAATATATTAAGATACTCTATTTTAATAATTGCATCTATTTTCTTTGCAGCAGGAATAACATACCCTATAGCAATTCTAGACCCATACTCTAACTATGGTAGAATAGCTTGCAAACTATTTGGCTCATTAGAAATTGCAATTAGTAATGGACTTTCAAATATTCTTCCCGATACTTTCTTTTACCAACAATTTGTTACTTATACATTATACTCATTTGTTTATACTGGAGTATTCTTTATAATTATAGCAATCTTTAGTGCATTAAGAGGAAGGTTATATTGTAATTCAATTTGCCCTGTAGGCACCTTATTAGGAGCTGTAAGCGGTTTCTCTATGTTAAAACCTATAATCAAAAAAGATATGTGCGTAAAATGCACAGCATGTGTAAGCGAGTGTAAAAGTGATTGTATAAACTTAGAAACTAAAGAAATAGACATTAGCAGATGCGTATCATGCTATAATTGTATGACCTCATGCGGAAGGGGTGGCGTTCAGCTACATAATACTTGGTTTAAGAAGAAAGAGAAAGTAGAAAAACAAGATAATAGAAACTGCGAGAACTTAGAAAGGAGGAATGCAATTATTGCCTTTGGTGCACTTGGAGCAACATTAATTACTGCTAAATTAACAGATAAAGGCTTAAGAGCAGATGAGAAAACAGCTCAAAAGGTTATCCCAATAGCACCTCCAGGTGCTGGTAGTATAGAGCACTTAAAAGATCACTGCACTGGATGCCACGCTTGTATTGCTGCTTGTCCAAATAAAATAATTAAGCCAGCAACAATGCAATATGGCTTAGATGGTTTTATGTTGCCAACTATAACATTTGAGAATAAATTCTGTGCATATGATTGTAATTTATGTACACAAACTTGCCCTCACGGGGCCCTAAGTAAGCAAAGTTTAGAAGATAAACAAAGGACACAAATTGGAAAAGCCGTTTATAAAGCTAAAAATTGCATAGTGTTTACAGACGAAACTGATTGCGGAGCCTGCGACGAGCATTGTCCAACAAAAGCAATTACAATGACCCCTCTTAAGAATAAAGAATGGCTATCTTTTCCAAAACTTAATAAAGATATATGCATTGGCTGCGGTGCTTGTGAATATATATGCCCTGCACGTCCTAAAGCATTAGTGGTAAATGGAAATAGAATACAAACAAGATCCCAAAAGCCTAAAGTTGAAAAACAAGAAGAGGTAGAAGTTAAAAGTTTTGGTTTTTAATTTCTAATTAAAAAAGATAATAAAAAAAATCACATTTATTTGCAAATGTGATTTTTTTTATTTTATCTTTGCAGTGTAATACAACACTATTACACTATTAGCATATAGAGGTAGTAAATTAGTTTAAGTACGAGAACAAAAAATAAAGTAATAAATAACATTATGATAGAAATTAAAACAATCACCTTTAGCTATGGTAAACAAAATGTGTTCCAAAATGAGAGTTTAAA
>CAXYUL010000236.1:0-3311 GCA_964292095.1 uncultured Bacteroidales bacterium
CTCATCAATAGACTTAGCGGCTATCTTCCCTGCTCCCATTGCTAAAATTACTGTTGCAGCACCTGTAACAGCATCGCCACCGGCAAAAACGCCTTTTCTTGTGGTTGCACCATTATCATCGGCAACTAAGCCACCCTTTCTATTACTTTCTAGGCCAGGGGTAGTACTTGCAATCAAAGGATTAGGGGAAGTGCCCAAAGACATAATTACCACATCTGTTTCTATATCAAAAGCAGAATTAGGAATACTTATAGGAGATCTTCTTCCCGACAAATCTGGCTCTCCTAGCTCCATGCGCTCACATCTAATACCCTTTACCCATCCTCTATCATCGCCTAATATTTCTAAAGGATTGGTTAGCATCATAAACTCTATCCCCTCTTCTTTTGCATGGTGCACCTCTTCTAACCTAGCTGGAAGCTCTTTTTCTGTTCTCCTATACACGATATTAACCTCTGCTCGGAACCTCAAAGCAGTCCTACCTCCATCCATTGCAACATTTCCACCACCAACTACACATACTTTTCTTCCAACATAAATTGGAGTTTCAGACTCAGAAGTATAAGCTTTCATTAAATTATTTCTGGTAAGAAATTCATTTGCAGATACAACTCCATTTAGGTTCTCACCTGGTATACTCATAAATTTTGGCAATCCTGCTCCAGAACCAATAAAGATAGCTTTAAAATTTTCATTATCCATTAAACTGTCTATAGTAACAGTTCTACCAACAACTACATTGGTTTCAATTTTTACTCCTAAAGCTTTTACATTTTCTATCTCGGCTGCAACAACCTTATCTTTTGGAAGTCTAAACTCTGGAATCCCATAAGTTAAAACACCGCCTGCCTTATGTAATACCTCAAATATTGTTACATCATAACCCAATTTAGCTAAATCCGAAGCACAAGCTAAACCAGCAGGGCCACTACCAATTACTGCAACCTTAATGTTCTTAGATGGAGCTTTTTCTGTAAATCTAATTCCATTTTCTCTACTCCAATCTGCAACAAATCTTTCTAATTTACCTATAGAAACACTCTCGCCCTTAACTCCTAAAACACAACTTCCCTCACATTGAGATTCTTGCGGACAAACTCTACCACATACAGCTGGTAGCGAACTATCTATTGCAATAACCTTAGCAGCCTGCTCTATATTACCCTTTGCTAGCTCTGCTATAAAAAAGGGAATTTTTACAGAAACAGGACAAGCTGTCATACAAGACGGCTTCTTACATTGTAAACAACGAGAAGCCTCTAAAACTGCCTCATCTCTGTTATATCCAAAACAAACTTCTTCAAAATTTTTTGCCCTTACTTTTGGGTCTTGTTCCCTCACAGGAACTCTAGGTATCTTATTAGCCATTTCTATTTATCTTATTCTACATTTATGGTCTTTCTCTACTTCTTGTGTCTTATACATAGTTTGTCTACGCATTGCCTCATCAAAATCAACTAAATAAGCATCAAATTCTGGCCCATCCACACATGCAAATTTTGTTTTTCCACCAACTGTTACCCTACACGCTCCACACATTCCTGTTCCGTCTACCATTAAAGTATTAAGACTCACAACTAGAGGTAAATTATATTGTTTTGCCGTTAAAGTTACAAACTTCATCATTATCATTGGGCCTATTGCTACGGCCTGGTCATAATGCTTTCCACCCTCTATAAGTTTAGAAAGCATAGCAGTTACTAACCCCTTCTCTCCCTTAGAACCATCATCAGTACAAATATATAGATTATCACAAACCGCAGACATTTCTTTCTCCATTATTAGCATATCCGCATTTTTTGCACCAATTATTACATCTACCTTAGCTCCTTTACTGTGAAGAAATTTAACTTGAGGATATACTGGTGCTGTTCCTAGTCCACCAGCAACAAATATAAAACTCATTTTACCCAATTGCTCATCACTTAAATGGATGAACTCAGAGGCTTGCCCTAGCGGACCCACAAAATCTACAAAAGAATCTCCCTGATTAAGGTCGCATATTTGTTTACTAGATGCTCCAACAGCCTGAGTTACAATTGTAACAGTACCCCGTTCCTTGTCATAATCACAAATAGTTAAAGGAATTCTTTCCCCATTCTCACTAGTTCTTACAATAAGAAATTGTCCTGGTTGCGCAGATGCAGCCAGTCGTGGCGACTCTACCTCCATAAGAGTAATAATAGGAGTAAGTGTCTCTTTTTTTAATATTTTATACATTATAGAACAATTTAAATTGCGCTTCCCTAATTATTTTTTTGTATTGAGAAGCATATTACACATATAATAACAATGAGCTATACCTTTCCCCTATATAAGTTTTGAAAAAGTATAGCCTTTTTTCTTTAAATACTGAATTATCTCACCCAATTTATTGTATAGCTTATCTGTCCTTTCATCTTGTACACCTGGATGAATTAAAATTACTGCCCCATTAAGATTCTTTGCCATCTCAAAAGCATAGAGTTTATCTATTAACTTATTGGAAACTTGATAATTAGACATATAAGGTAAAGTATAATCTGCTGGTGTAGCTGTTCCAGGAGTATAGTTTATTACCTTATAGCCCAAAGCTTCAGCAATATTTACACTCTCTCTATTATAATATTCGTAAGGAGGTAAAAACCAAGTAGATTTATCTTTACTTACTCCAATATTTTCTAATTCCTTTGCGTTTGCAATTATGTCTTTTTCTATTTCTTCTCTACTAACAATAAGCGAATCTCTATTTCCCCATTCTGCATATAATAAGTGCTTATCTGAGTGTGCCCCTAAATAATGCTCGTCTTTTAATATATTCTTTATTAAGCTTTTATGCTCCTCCATCCTTAAACAATTGCCTGTAACAAAAAATGAGGCTTTAACGTTCTCTTTTCTTAAAGTTTTTAAAATTTTCTCGCCACCCTGAAACATAGAATCTGCCGTAAACACTAAATAAATCTCCTTTACATTAGGATTAACTCTAATTACCGCACCATGTTCATCTTTTACAACATCTTTATAATTACCAACTTGACTTTTACCCAAATTTTCCATTGCTGCAAAATAATAAGTTAAGCCAGCTGTTCCGTCCATTGTTGGTTCATTACTAGCATAATCGCCAATATCATCGTGATAAACTGCTATCCCATTGTTAAATAGTTTATAGTCATCTTCCTTTTTTAAAGAATTTCCTGCCCTTTCATTAAAGACTGTTCTATAAACAGGCCCATCAACCAAGCCCCCATAAGGTAAATCTCCATTTATCACAGTATAAGATGAATGTGGATATTGAGGATTATCATATCCCTTTGGATAGCCAACAATCATAG
>CAXYUL010000237.1:0-3301 GCA_964292095.1 uncultured Bacteroidales bacterium
CAGGCATGGTTTGCGATGGGGCAAAGGTAGGATGTGCCCTTAAAGTAGCCTCTGGAGTATCTTCATCTATCCAGTCGGCGGGATTAGCCTTAGACGGTATTTGTATTTCTTCAAATGATGGTATTATAGATGACTGCATAGAAAAAACAATTTCTAATTTGGGTATGATTGGTTCTGTTGGAATGCAAAATACAGACAAGATGATATTAGATATAATGGTTTGTAAATAAAACTAAAAAGCTGAACAAAGGTAATTCTAGCTAAGAGCCTTAATTACTTTTGTTCAGCTTTTTTGGTAAATCTATAAGCCGAATTCTGTTCTGCAAACTGGCATAGCCCTATGCAGATTCTATCATTTATCTATTGCAGCCTACCCCCTAACAACGAGCGAGCAACTCTTAACTGTTAGTATACATGGCCTTGCAGGTTGTAGTTATGTACTACATTTATGTCTCCATAAACGCACGTGAGCTCTTACCTCACATTTTCACCCTTACCAATTAACTTGGCGGTTATTTTCTGTTACACCAAACATAAACTTACGCCTATCTGTGCTTTCCACAGTACAATGCTCTATCCTGTCCGGACTTTCCTCCCACTTGCGTGAGCGATAGAATGACCTACCAATGCGCAAAGGTAATAAAAAATTACGATAATATTATCTCGGCTATAAATACACTAATGTTATTAGCTTTTTTGCCTTCAAAACATAAAAGCGTTTTTTCTTCATTTAAATATGCAAAATAAATGTCTACAGTATCGCCCATAATTGCCTCTAGAACATAATTTATTTGAAATGACTTTATAGAATGCTGCTTTAAAATCTCATAATCTATAGAGTCCATTATCCAATCTATGTATTTTGCATTATTCACATGGTGATTAAAATCAACATCAGAATATACAACTTTGTGAGATGATACTATTTCTAAATTATTATGTTGTAAAAGTTTATCTGCAGACTTTTCTATGGCATTTTTATTAAGAGCCATAGATTGCGCATACTCACTTAAATTAAAAGCATTATTTCTTTCTATCTTTCTTGTTTTTGTGTTAATTATAAGCCAACTACTTGTAGCAGCAATTGCTACATTATTATCGTTGTCGTATAATTCAAAATCTCTTAAGCCAAATAAACCTTGTTGTCCTTTGTGCCATGTAGACATACTAACTTTGTCTCCCCATTTTGGCGTATTAATAAACTCAACTTTAATACGGCTTAAAACCCAAATATGTTCTTGTTGTATTAGTTCATAATATCCAAACTTTAATGCACTAGCATGTACATTTGCAAGTTCTTGGGCCATATTCATAAAAGCTCCTGGCCTAAGTTCTTTATGAGAGTCTATTTCGTGCCATTTGATGACAAAGTTTTCTGTATATTTATTCATTACCTACAGCTCCAATCCCAGCAGTTTTGCTGCGCTCAATAGATTGTAATGCTAAATAATTATCTCCAAATTTATCTAAATTCTCTATTTCAGTTTCAAAAACATCTAGATGGCCTTCTTCTTCTGTTACAAGACCTTCAAAGATAGATTTGGTTGCCGAATCTGCATGTTGGGCACATTCATTAGCCCAAGCATTGTAATCGTCTACGCTGCCAGTTTCCATTTCTGCTGCTTTTGCTAACATAGCTTTTACATCATGAATTTTTTCTACGTTTGCGCTGTATTTCATTTCAACTTCACCTTTGAGAAATAAAACACGCTCTGCTAATCTTTCTACGTGCATCATTTCTGTTATTGCTGTTCTCCTAAATAGGTTTGATAATAGATCATAGCCCATATCATCTAAACGGAAGTGAAAATACATATACTGATTTACAGCACTTAGTTCATCTGCAATCGCTCTGTTTAGTAGCTCAATACTTTTTTCTTTTTTTGCCATAATATTCTTTTTAATGAGATTAATAATTTTATAATATATTAAGTTGTAAAGATAATATAAAAAATAGTTTTTGATATGAATTTTTAAACTTCACATTCTAATATCAGCTCTTAAGTTGTACAGTCAATAAAAAATAACTACATTTGCACCCCGTATATAACAAATCCAAAATAACATTATGAGTACCAAATATATTTTTGTGTCGGGAGGAGTAACTTCTTCCTTAGGTAAAGGAATTATTGCTGCATCGCTAGCTAAACTACTGCAGTCTAGAGATTTAAGAGTTACTATTCAAAAGTTTGACCCATATATTAATATAGATCCAGGAACATTAAATCCATATGAACATGGAGAATGTTATGTTACCGAAGATGGTGCAGAAACAGATTTAGATTTAGGACATTATGAGCGTTTTTTAAATGTTCACACTTCTAAAGCTAATAATGTTACTACTGGCAAAATTTATAAAACAGTAATTGATAAAGAGAGAGAAGGTGCCTACTTAGGAAAAACTGTTCAGATAATTCCTCATATTACCGATGAAATTAAAAGAAGAATGATGCTTTTGGGTAAAAGCGGAAAATATGATGTTGTAATTACAGAGTTGGGAGGAACAGTAGGGGATATAGAATCAACGCCTTATATAGAGGCTGTTCGTCAGTTACAATGGGAGTTGCCAGATGAGGATTGTATAGTTGTTCATTTAACGCTAGTACCTTTCTTAAATGCAGCAAAAGAATTAAAAACTAAGCCAACTCAGCACTCTGTAAGAATGCTTCAACAGAATGGTTTAAATCCCGACATAATTGTTTGTAGAACAGAACATCCTATGCCTATGGATATTAGAAGGAAGGTGGCACTTTTTTGCAATGTTAAGCCAAATGCTGTAATAGAATCTATAGATGCTAAGAGTATTTATGAAGTTCCTCTTATGATGATGAAAGAGAAGCTTGATAAGATTGTAATAGAGAAACTACAACTTAAAACAGATAAAGAACCAGATTTAAAGGATTGGAATATATTTCTACAAAGGTTATTTAATCCAAAACACGAGGTTAATATTGCCTTAGTTGGTAAATATGTAGAATTACAAGATGCATACAAGTCTATTTTAGAATCATTTATTCATGCTGGAGCAATGAATGAGTGTAAGGTTAAAATACATACAGTTCATAGTGAATATTTAGACTCCTCTAATTTAGCAGAAAAATTACAAGGGATGGATGGTATTTTAGTTGCACCTGGCTTTGGAGAGAGAGGCATTGAGGGTAAGATATTAGCTGTTAGTTATGCCAGGGTTAATAAAATCCCATTTTTTGGAATCTGTTTAGGAATGCAAATGGATGTAATTGAATTTGCTCGTAATGTTTTGGGCTTAAAAGATGCTATGTCCACAGAGGTTAATCCCTCT
>CAXYUL010000238.1:0-3280 GCA_964292095.1 uncultured Bacteroidales bacterium
AGTATAGCGCATCTTGCACTGTTGTGCCTCAAACAAATTGTAAAGGAGCTAGTAGCTCGGCAAGTGCATTGGCAGCAATGGCTGGTATTAGTTTGGGAGAAATGGGAGCTACAGAGATATTATCTCCAAGGGTATATCCTAAACTTATGGCAAATGTAAATTTGCAGAAAGAGTTAATGTACACAAAATTAAATTTTAATGGTTTTAAAGAGCCTGTAAGTTTTATAGATTATTATACTAACCCTAAGTACCGTAAGTTTTCTTTAATTGGAGCAATTAAAAAATATACTATTGGCTTACCCTTTATGTTGTTAAATGCAATAAGGGGAGAGGCAAAAGAAGAGGTTTTAGGCACTGGAGATAAAAACAAAATTTCTGTACTTAGCAAAGAAGAGCTTTATTGTATTAAGGCATTAAAAGCAAAGGTAGCTATGTCTTTAAATGATAAAGAGGGCTATATAACAATAAGTGCCAATATGCCAGAGCCATTAGCTGCTGCACAATTAGCTACAAAATTGCAAGAGTTAATACAAAAATATGTAACAGAGTTTAAACTTGCAAAAGCACAAGCCCAGCTAGATTATATTAATAGCAGATATGCAGAGGCTAAGGCAGATTACGATGCCAAACAAGAAGAATTTGCAAGGTTCCAAGAAGCAAATAAAGTGTTTTCATCTGCTGTTGCCCAAGTGAAGGGAGAGAGAATTAGAAACGATTTTTTGCTAGCAAATACCCTATTTTCTGAACTAGCAAAACAAAAAATGCAAGCAGAATTAAAAGTAAAAGAAGATACTCCAATACTAACAATAGTAGACCCTGTGGTGGTGCCAAGGGAAAGAAGTAAGCCACAAAGGGCTATGATTTTAGTAGTATTTGCATTTTTAGGTGGGGTAATGGCTTGTGGGGTGGTGTTTGGTTTGGATTTTCTTAAGAAAAATAAAATAGAGAATAAGTATTTAGAAAGGTGGAATTAAAAAATAATATAATGAGTAATTTTGCATTAATAGGAGCTGCCGGATATATAGCTCCACGGCATTTAAGAGCTATAAAAGATACAGGGAATAATCTTGTAGCTGCTTACGATAAATTTGATAGCGTGGGAATTATGGATAGCTTTTTTCCAGAAGCTTCATTTTTTACAGAAAACGAACAATTTGATAGGTATTGTACTAAAATTAAAGGCACAGAAAAAAATATAGATTGGGTATCTATTTGTACGCCTAATTATACTCACGATGCTTTTATAAGATATGGTTTAAGGCTAGGCGCAGATGTTATATGCGAAAAGCCAGTAGTTCTAAATCCATATAATATTGATGCCCTTATGAAGGTAGAGCAAGAAACTGGGCATAAAGCTTATAATATTCTTCAATTAAGATTGCATGATTCTATAATTGCACTAAAGAAAAAAATAGAAGAAGGTCCAAAGGATAAAATATATGATGTAGATTTAACATATATTACTTCTAGAGGTCTTTGGTATTACACATCTTGGAAAGGTGATGAACATAAAAGTGGAGGTGTAGCTACTAATATTGGTGTACATTTTTATGATATGTTACAATGGATTTTTGGCCCTGTAAAAGAAAACATTGTGCATGTAATGAGCCACGATAGAGTAGCAGGTTACCTTGGCTTAGAAAAAGCTAGAGTGCGTTACTTTTTAAGTATTAATGCAGAAAATTTACCAGCTAATGCAGTGCAAGGCGAGAAAAAAACTTATAGAACTATTATGATAGATGGAGATGAGTTTGAATTTAGCGAGGGATTTACAGAACTGCATACAAAGAGCTATAAAAAAATATTAGCAGGAGAAGGCTTTAGAATATCAGAAGCTAAAAATTGCATAGAAATTGTTAGCACAATTAGACACTCAAACCCTATTGGCTTAAAAGGAGATTATCATCCATTAGCAAAGCTGCCTTTAGCAAAACATCCTTTTGGTTGGTAAAAATAAAAAAGTATAAGCTATGTATAATAAATTAGTAAAAAAAGAGGCTAAATTAGCCTTAGTAGGTTTAGGTTATGTTGGATTACCTATAGCTTTAGAGTTTGCAAAAAAAATATCTGTTATTGGTTTTGATATAAACGAGGAGAGGCTAGAAAAAATGCGCCATGGGGTAGATCCATGTTGCGAATTAGATTCTAGTGCATTTGAAAATGTAGATATAGAGTTCACTTCGTCTATAGATAAATTAAAAGAAGCTTCTTTTTTTATAGTTGCTGTACCTACACCTATAGATAAATATAATCAACCAGATTTAAAACCATTAATTGGAGCATCTCGTTCAGTTGCAAAGGCTCTTAAGAAAGGAGATTATGTTGTATATGAATCTACTGTTTATCCTGGTTGTACAGAAGAAGATTGTTTACCTATTTTAGAAGAAATATCTGGATTAAAAGCTGGAGTAGATTTTAAATATGGTTACTCTCCAGAGAGAATAAATCCAGGAGAGAAAGTACATACTCTGCCAAATACAATAAAAATAGTATCGGGATGCGATTCAGAGGCTTTAGATACAGTTGCAAAAGTATATGAACTTGTTGTAAAGCCAGGAGTTCATAGAGCACCAAATGTAAAAGTGGCTGAAGCAGCTAAAATTGTAGAAAATACACAAAGAGATGTTAATATTGCTCTAATGAATGAACTTTCTATTATTTTTAGTAGAATTGGTATTAATACTTACGATGTACTAGAGGCTGCCGGTACTAAATGGAATTTTTTAAAATTCTATCCAGGCTTAGTAGGAGGCCATTGTATAGGAGTTGACCCATATTACTTGGTGCATAAAGCTAGTGAGTTAAAATACCACTCACAAATTATTAAAGCAGGGCGTGTTATTAACGATTCTATGGGTGGCTATATAGCAAAACAATTGGTAAAAAAGCTTATAGCATTAGGCAAAAATATACTTGGAGCTAGGGTATTAGTTATGGGTATAACCTTTAAAGAGAATGTATCTGATATTAGAAATTCTAAGGTTGTAGACATAATAAAAGAGCTAAAAGATTATGGTGTTAATGTAGATGTAGTAGACCCTCATGCAGATAGCGAGGAAGTGTTAAATGAATATGGCTTTAGATTAGTAGAAAAACCTAGAGCTAATTACGATGCTATAGTTGTAGCTGTACCTCACGATGAATATTTAAATTTAGATGAAAAATACTTTAAAGCACTTACTTACGATAATGCTGTATTAGTAGATATTAAGGGTATGTATAGAGATAGAATACATAAAATGAAATATTGGAGTTTGTAAAATGAAAATACTGAGATGCT
>CAXYUL010000239.1:0-3279 GCA_964292095.1 uncultured Bacteroidales bacterium
TAAATAGATCCAATAAGGTTTCGTGACGTTCAGATATTCCAAGAAATTCATTCTTCACCTTCTCTGCGGTCACAACACTATCTCGGCGTTGCAGTTCGTGATATACCTTATGTATAGATGCTTTTATCTCATCAAGCAGGGCATTGATTTGTTTGCTCTCTCTGCTTAATCCAGAAGCTCGCCCAAGTTTAACGCTCCATAAATCGGGATTAACCTCAAGTTTGGTACTAAATTGAGAAATCTTACCATCGACTGTGATGCGTGCGATGATTGGCATGTGACCATTTTTTCTGACTGCATTCCTTTTTACGTAAAAAAGGACTTTGAAAGTACTCTTCATAACTTCATTTTTAATCGTTACAAAATTAGTTTATTGATTGAAAATGAAATAATTATAGCAACGCCAAAAGTGGACAACAGAACGCCAAATGGAGCACTTTTGTGACCTAATTTCTAATTTTAAGAATAGGTCACGATTTGGTCACAGAAGTAGGGTGTTTTTTGGCTTTTTCGTGGCTCCGAGGGGGAACCATATAAACAAAGAAAAACCCTACAAAACATTGATTTTGTAGGGTTTGGCTCCTTGATGTCACCTTTTGGCTTCATCGTTCAGCGGAGAGAAAGGGATTCGAACCCCTGGAACCTTTCAGTTCAACGGTTTTCAAGACCGCCGCATTCGACCACTCTGCCATCTCTCCAATATTTAAGGTCTTAACCTAGTAGACTTTGTTTTGAGTTATACTCACAACTACATCTTTCGGTTTGGGACTGCAAATATAGACAGTTTTTTTTATTCTACAAGATTTTTTTTAAAAAAATAAAATAAAAACCTAAAAAAAAATCATAAGTTATTGAATATAATTATTTTAAAAATTAGATAAAAATAGCAAAATGTTTGTGCTCCTGCTATTACTTTTTAAACGCAGTAACAAAACTGTTATATTTAAATAATAATTAAACATAAATAAAGTACTCATAAATGATAAAATACCACTAAAACATATATAAATGGCACTAAAAAAGGCAAACTGAGATAAAAAAAATCTTAACAAAAAAAACACATATTTTACAATTGAAATAACAAACTATAGTTATATTCGCAAGACAAACTACTTAGACATTTTTTTATGGATACACAAAAATTTGGCAGTGAGATTATTGGATTAGAGCAAACTTTAACTAGGTACGCATATAGCCTAACGCTAGATACAGATAAAGCAAAAGATCTAGTACAAGAAACGTTTTATAAGGCACTAAACAATCAAGAAAAATTTGATAACGATACAAACATAAAAGCTTGGCTATACACAATAATGAAAAATACATTTATTAATGACTACAGGAGAAATGTAAAAACACAAGCAGTCTTTAATAAGGATATACATGAATATATGCTAAATAATAGAGCAGCCGACATCTCCCCAGAGAATGATTACAATTATAGGGAGCTATCTGTAATGGTTAACTCTTTAGAACCAGAATTTAGAATACCATTTCAGATGCACGATAAAGGTTTTAAATATCAAGAAATTGCAGATGAGCTAGGCCTATGTTTGGGAACTGTTAAAAGCAGGATTTACTTTTCTAGGCAAAAACTTATTGAAAAACTTAATCGCTAAAGACAGAACAATACTATAATGTTAATAATTCTATTACTATCTTTTTGCCTGCCTAACTGCGCATTTGGCGAGCAAATACACGAAACACCAAGCACAAACAACAAACATAACTACTCTATATTTGGGGAGGTAATAGACAAGCAAACACGACTCCCAATAGAAGGCTGTGTTATTAAGATTAATAATCCCAAAGACCTACAAAACTACACACAAAGCAACGATCAAGGCAAATTTGAGTTAAAAAACTTAAAGGGAGGATCTTATAGGATAGAGGCAATAATGCTTGGCTACTCAATACAAATTAGCGAAGAAATTATAATTCCATCATCTAATCTATACCTTAAAATAGAATTAGAACAACAAAGTGAGAACATCAAAGAACTTATAATCAAGTCATCTCCAGAGCCATTTAAGCCAATAGCTTCTGCCCCATTATCTAGAATGGTAATAGAAAGCGCTCAAATAGAAAAAAGTGCAGGAGGAAATAGGGATATTTCTAAAATAATAACAGTACTACCTGGCGTAGCAACTCCCCCTCCTAGCGGCTATAGAAATGACTACACAGTTAGAGGAGGAGCTCCAGGAGAAAATAAATTCTACATAGATGGAATAGAAATACCTACAATCAACCACTTTTCTACACAAGGAGCTGGTGGTGGACCAGTTGGACTACTAAATGCAGACTTTATACGTAAAGTAGATTTTTACACGGCCTCGTTTCCTATAGAAAAATCAAATGCTCTAAGTTCGGTAATGGACATAACTTTACGAGATGGAAACCCAATAAAAAACTCATACAAATTTGCTATTGGAGCCTCAGAATTTTCATTAGCATCAGACGGCCACCTAATAAATACAAAAGGTAAATCCAATCTACTCTACACAATTTCTGTAAGGCACTCCTATCTACAATTTTTATTTAAACTATTACAATTACCATTTTTACCAACAATAACAGATGCCCAGTTAAAACTCAAATATAGAATTAACCATAACAACGAGCTTTCTCTTTTATTCTTAGGAGGTTTAGACAATATGAAGTTAAATATAGACGGAGTAAAAGACGAGCAAGGAGAATATATAATATCCTATCTACCAGTAATTAAGCAAAGAGTATACACTATTGGACTAAGTTACAAACACTACTACAATGGCAACAATTTAGCACTCTACCTAAGTTACAACTACTTTAAAAACGGTGGGGAAAAATATAAAAACAATGATAATACGCTTCCCGACAACTTAAACCTAAACTACAATTCTACAGAAGCTCAGACTCTACTACGCGCAGAAAACACGTTAAAAACAGGTAAATTTAACATACTAACAGGACTTAGCCTTAATCTTCCTAATTACAGCAATAGTACCTATCAAAAACTCTACCTAGCAGACGCTCTAAAAGAAATTAACTACAACACACAGCTCAATTTGATAGGCTATGCAGCTTATATACGAGCAGACTACATAAGTAAAAACAATAAGCTAACTCTATCTGCAGGACTCAGAATAGATGGCAACTCATATAATAATTCTATGCAAAACCCTCTTAAGCAACTCTCACCCAGGATAGCACTCTCTTACGAAATACTTCCAAAAACAAAAATTAAATTTGGAGCTGGCAGATACTTTCAACTTCCGGCATACACAGTAATGGGCTACA
>CAXYUL010000240.1:0-3272 GCA_964292095.1 uncultured Bacteroidales bacterium
ATAAGCATAGAAAATATTCTATCTGCTTCAGCTGCATTCTCTATAGTAACCTGCCTAAGTATCCTTTGATTTGGACACATTGTTGTATCCCACAACTGCTCAGCATTCATCTCTCCCAAACCTTTGTAACGTTGTATATGAATACCTTTATCGCTACCTCCTCCAATCTCGGCTATAATTTGTTTTCTCTCCTCCTCTGTCCAGCAGTATTGTTCTACTTTACCTTTTCTAACAAGATATAAAGGTGGTGTTGCGCAATATACATGGCCTTCTTTTAGTAAATCTTGCATGTGTCTAAAGAAGAATGTTAGAATAAGTGTTGTAATATGGCTTCCGTCCACATCGGCATCTGTCATTATGATAACTTTGTGATAACGTAATTTGCTTAAATTTAAGGCCTTGCTATCCTCTTCTGTTCCAACTGTAACTCCAAGAGCAGTATATATATTTCTAATCTGTTCGCTTTCAAAAATTTTATGGTCCATTGCCTTTTCTACATTTAGGATCTTTCCCCTAAGAGGTAAAATAGCTTGGAAATTTCTATCTCTTCCACTTTTTGCTGTTCCACCCGCAGAGTCTCCCTCAACTAAGAATAATTCGCATTTTGCAGGATCTCTATCTGAACAATCGGCAAGTTTACCAGGCAATCCGCTACCACTCATTACTGTTTTTCTTTGAACTAGTTCTCTAGCTTTTCTTGCTGCATGCCTTGCAGTTGCTGCTAAAATCACTTTTTCAATAATAGCTTTTGCATCTTTTGGGTTTTCCTCTAGGTAATTATCTAGGGCAGCAGAAGTAGCCTGACTAACAGCCGCCATAACCTCGCTATTACCTAATTTGGTTTTTGTTTGTCCCTCAAATTGGGGCTCAGCAACTTTTACAGAAATAACTGCTGTAAGTCCTTCTCTAAAATCGGCAGCATCTATATCAAACTTTAATTTGGTAAGCATACCATTTTTATCTGCATAATTCTTTAGAGTTGTAGTTAATCCTCTTCTAAAGCCACTTAGATGTGTACCTCCCTCAATTGTATTAATATTATTTACATAAGAGTGTATGTTCTCAGAGAATCCATTATTGTATTGCATTGCAATTTCTATTGGAATTCCAGTTTTATCTGTTTCTAAGTAGATTGGGTTTTCTGTTAATTTTTCTCTAGTTCCGTCTAGGTATCCAACAAATTCTAGTAAACCTTTCTCTGAATGGAATATTTCATTTTTATAAACCGATGTTGCTTCTCCTTCTTCGTTAGTTTCAAACTCTCTAGTATCGGTGATGCTAAGCTTAACATTCTTATTTAAATATGCTAATTCTCTAAGGCGTGTTGCAAGAATATCATAAGAGTACTCAGTTCCATTGCTAAAAATTTCTGAATCTGGCTTAAATGTTATAATTGTTCCAGTATCACTAGCATCTCCAACAATTTTAACGGGGTACAATGGTGCTCCTTTAGAAAATTCTTGAACAAATATTTTTCCTTCTCTATGAATTTCTGCTTTAAGAAGAATTGATAGTGCATTAACACAAGATACTCCTACTCCGTGTAATCCTCCCGATACTTTATAGCTATCTTTACTAAATTTACCTCCTGCATGAAGCACAGTGAGTACTACCTCTAGAGCACTTCTACCTTCTTTTTCGTGCATTCCTGTAGGAATACCACGTCCATTATCTTTTACTGTAATTGAATTATCATTATTTATAATAACGTCTATGTCTGTACAATAACCAGCTAATGCCTCATCTATAGAGTTATCCACCACCTCGTAAACCAAATGGTGCAAACCCCTAGATCCAACATCTCCAATATACATAGAAGGACGTTTACGAACTGCCTCCAAACCCTCAAGTACTTGAATACTATCGGCTGAATAACTGCCTTTATCAACTATTTTTTCTTGCTCAATTTCGCTCATAATTATTTTTAGTTTTGTGAACTTTAACCGAGCAAAGATACTAATAATTTTTGAAAAAATTGGGCTGTTTCTGTATTTTTTTACATCTTAATATAATTCTCAAATAAGAGCAAATATTATAAAAAAGCTTAAAATTTTACAATAAATCCAGCGCCAAAGCTAATGCCTGGTTCTAAATATTGACTATAATATTGGATATAGTTATTTAATAAATTATCTCCTTTTATAAAAAAAGTAAAATTCTTATTAAATACATATTTTACACTAAGCGATAAATTAACAAAGCTATTAATTTTGCTTAATGAATTATATTGGTATATACTACCATTACTATAATCTAATTCTGAGGTCTGAATAATCTTTGCTGGCGTTTTAGCCCTAAACATTATGTCTGTAGACAAATATATTCTTTCTCTAATATTGTATTCGCCATAGGCTCTTAACTCAAATGGTGCATAGCCCCAAGGATAAGTATTAGCAAATTCTGATGATGCTGCATCTCCTATGTCTGATTGGCTATTTGGGTAGTTTCCATTAGTATTATTTGCGCCAAGAATGCCTTTTTTAGCAGATGAAAATGAACTATATTTAAATCTCACACCGCCTAAAAAGTCTTTTGTAGTTATGCCCAATTCTCCAACAATAGAAAGTTCTGTATGATTAGAGTATGCTAGGTTAAAGCTAGACATATCTCTTTTATCATTAATGAACTGAACTAAGCCTTTGTGAGCAGTGTATGCTCCATATATATTAAAATTTAATTTTTGTGCTATTTTTCCTTTAAAACCAAGGTTTATTAAAAATGGGGTAGAACTTATTCTAGTATCTGCATAAGGTGATAGCCATTTATTATATTTTGTAAGGGTTCTATAGTCGTTTAAGTTGTTGTATCCATCTAATTTTGCATATGCAATAAACTTGTCTTTTACAAATTGATACTCAGCATTTGCTTTAGCAAAAATGGCGTTGTAGTAGTTGTCCATTGCTTGGTTTTCGTATTTTATAGATATTCTAAGACCAAGATTAAAGAGCCATCTTCCTCTTTCAATTTTATATTCTGGTGTAAAGTCTATAAGTCCATAATTTATAGACGCTCCATTATACTCTCTGTTTGAGTTTTCTACTTGTATTCCTAGTAATAATTTGGAGTATTTGCCAAACGATGGCCCAATTTTACTTGCAATTTTAAAATAGTGACCATTTATATCTACAATAGATTCATCTTTTATATATGAATATTGAGCTCTAATATTGTAATTAAATTTAGGTGCTTTTTCTTTATTGTGTATAGATTCTATGTTAAAATTAAGATCTATAGCATTATATGTATGTGAGTTTTGCTTATTGTTATTATTT
>CAXYUL010000241.1:0-3245 GCA_964292095.1 uncultured Bacteroidales bacterium
AATGGATTATGCGATTTATAAGTATATGAGCATATAAGATCCCATCTTTTATTTGTACTTGAGTATTTGTAAGCTAGAGATAGTTGGTAATAACTTTTAAGGTATTGGTAAGCATCTATGCTATTGTTTATAGAAATAGTATGTCTAAGCCTATTATCTATAGAATATGACCCGCCAAATTGTATATGATAAGGCAAAGAAGATTTATAGGCTAAAGATACAGTATCAATACCTATTGTTTCCTTAAGACTTGTAAACATATTATCTAGCTGGTCATCAAAACTATTATTATTATTAATTAACGATTCTATATCTTTTATACCGCCCCATTTATATACTTTATTTGGATTAGTAGAAACAATATTTGAGCTATTCTCTCCCCATGAAGCTTTTCCTAAATCTGAAATAGACGCATGCGCCATTATCCGATTATCTAAAGATTTATATGCAAATCCAAAATCAAGGGCATAGCCCATATTTCCAAGGAACTTTGAACTAAAATAATCTTCCTCTTTTTGTAAATTTAGATTTCCAGCAAGTAAATTTATTCTTCCCGATACATAATAGTTCTCAAAATCCTTCTTTATGATTATATTACTACCTCTGGATTGGGCAGCTACTGCTCCCATTATCAACTTTGTCCTTAGTCCAAAAGAGAATCTATTATTAAATGTATGACTATAAGCAATACCAAACTCTGCCCAAGACATAAAATTAGGATCAATTTTAATATTAAAATCCCTATCATTTTCTATAGGATTGTCTATTAAAAAACTAAAGATATCTTTATTGTAATTTATTGCTCCTTTAACTCTACTTCTTAAAGAAAAATTTAGATTGCCATTTTGAGCAATTTTAAATCCCATATTTAGAATATCTAAACTTACCGATGTGTTTAAAACATTGTTGTCTTTGATATTATTTATCATTAGCTCTTTATCAAAAATAGCATTATTATCACTAAAGCTAAAAATACTATTTAGTTTAAGACTACTGTTTGCGTTAATGTCTAATGAGCCTAATATAGGTAGACTTATATAAAATTTATCTATGGGCGTTAGTGCAGGATTTATAAGGGCCTTTTGTGGAGTATCTCTAAATATAAATATCATATTATCTTGTGCATAACTTGTACAATAATACATTGTTAGAATTATAAAAGAAATTGAAAATAATAGTTTATTCATATTTGTAAACTTATGTAATATTATAATTGTTCCACAAATATAATAACAAAATATTTAAAAAAAATATAAGTTTACTTTATTTGTGGAGTAACTTTAAGGCCCTCATTTGGCTATCTTTTGTTTTATTCTATAACATTACTAACGCATCTTACAGAGTAACCATACGACTTGTTCTCAAACCATCTATTTGTAAAAACTTCGTCAAAATATAATCGACGAAACATTGCTGTTTTTGCTTCGTATCCTTGTGTTGTCCAAAAATATGCTTGACGAGTTATACCAGAAAAATCCATAAATTTTGATTCAGATGTGCTTCCATATGCTTTTATATTTAATCCAGATAGATTATTCCCATTACCACTTTTGCTTCCGTTTGCTAACCATCCGTCTGTAGATTTTAAAAGTGGAGCAATTGTTTCAGACTCCCTTGCTCCAGTATCATCTAAATCATAATTTTGAGGATCTAAATATTTGGCCATTAGAGCCCAATCGCTCTCTGTAGATACTCTATACCCTTTTGGAGCAATCCCTTTTGTATGAGTAACAGCATACCAATTATATAAACCGCCCATTTTATTTAAATTTTCCTCTTTGTTGTCGTAGTAAGTAAAGGCACCATCTGTATTTGTTAACCAATCTTCTTTATTAATTACATGTGCTATTGGGCTTCCGTCTAAGTATAATTTTGTTTTTAAATTTTCTGCCATCCAATATTGCAAACCAATTTTAACTAGTCTATATGAGTTTTCTTCTTTAGCTCGTTTATCAATTATTATCTGAGCGCTAACTTGTGCATTTACTATATTATCAATATTTGGAGTAGTAAAAGAAATAATATTGTCTTTATTTATGTAGCAAGCTTTAATATTAGTTAACTTTCCTGGAGTATACTTACAAGTCCTATTTGCCTTATCCCATACAACTGTGCCGCCATCTAATAGCGAGATGCCGTTGAGCATATCAATTTTGCCATCTTTTGCTGTGTATATTACTGGAATTCTATTGCTCATATTTTCAGCTTTAATGTATTCTAAGCATAGTGTTGCAATATGAGCATTTTTAGAGTCTAGTATATTTTGAATATCAGATTTTTCAAAGAATTGATTGTTATAAAAATCTACTTTAATAAGTTTATCTTTTGCTGCTGCTTGCTTTACACTAATTTTAATTTTTAAATCACCAGCAAGTACTTCTAAAGATGCTACTCGTTCTGCATTAAGTGTATTTGCACTAGCTTCTATTGTAAATGAACTTTTATTATTACTTATTTTTATCCATTGCTCTGTGGATAAAACTTTCCATGATTCTAGAGTTGTTATAACCTCAATTACCTTGGAACCACCAGATTCGCCAAATTGAACATCTGTTGATGAAACATTTAAAGAATCTTCGTTAATCTTATCTTTAGAACAAGATTGGAAAAGTGTTAAAAAAAGTACAGATAGTACTAATAAAAATTTTTTCATAAATAATTGTTTTGTTAAAAATTGTAAAATATTAAAGTGACTTTTATTTTTATCAAATGTAAAGTATAATAGGCGATTAATTATTAATTGCTATATTTACAACGTATGTACAAGTGCTTTACATTATATATACAATATGTTTTAAAGCTCTGTTTATTAATATTTTATAATAATTTTCTACTTAATTAAATATATGATAAAGTATAATATATTTTTTATGTGTCTGAGCCTTCTCTTTTTAAGTAATTTTCTTTTTGCTAGAGATAAAGGTAGTGTAGAGAGCAATGTAGAGCGTATTTCTACTATTAAAGGAGCTAATATAGACTTTTATAAAAAATATGAGGAGAACAGAGATAATAACTCTAATTTATCTGCAAAGTATGCAATTCTGTTTTTAGAAAATATAGATTCTAATGCAAATAATGTAATTTTAGCAGAGATGAATTCACATATAGCTAATTATTATTCAAAAGATTTGTTCTTGTTTTCTAAGGCTAAAGCCTATGAATTTAAGGCATTAAAAATATTAGAAAGGGCATCTAAACAAAAAGAATTGGCAGAGTCTGAGTGTAGTTACGCTAGATTAAATGTA
>CAXYUL010000242.1:0-3231 GCA_964292095.1 uncultured Bacteroidales bacterium
ATCCATAACAAAATCTACTGTTTTGTCATTAAGGGTTTTATCTAAGTCTTGTAACACAAAATTTATTGCATATTGCTTCTTGCCCTCTGGTATTTTATCACCTACATACACATCAAACAAAGAAACACTCTTAAGTAATTTTTTCTCTACAGAATATGCACATTTTAATAAATCTGAATATGAAACATTTAAATCCACTAATAAAGCTAAATCTCTACTAACCTCTGGATACTTAGGCAATTCGTTATAGCTTACTTTATTTTTCTTTACAACCTTTAATAGAACATTCCAGTTAATTTCTGCTGCAAAAACAGCTTGTTTAATACCAAACTGTTTTAATCTTGCAGGAGCGATGGTACCCATACAAGCTAGTTCTTTGCCTCCTGGTAAAATATAAGTTAAACCCTCTGAGAATAAATCACTTGGAGCAATGCCATATTCTAAGTCTTTAATATTTACGCCAAATCTTTTAAGCATTAATTCTAAATAGCCCTTAAGCGCAAAGAAGTGTCCACCTACAGTCTTATTTCTCCACGATTTATAACCATCACCTGTAATAAGTAAAGAAAACTTTGGCTCTTCTTTATAAGCATTTAAATGTTCCTCTCCATTAATAAAAGAATACACGTTTCCATATTCAAACAACTTAAGCTCAGATGATTGTCTATTAATATTATAAGCTACAACCTCTAAAGCACCAAGTAATAAAGTTTGTCTTAAAGAATTTAAATCGCTACTAAGTGGATTTAAAATCATCACACATTTTTCTTTTGGGAATGTTTTGAGATTAAGATAATAATCTGCTTTAGTTAGAGAATTATTCATTATCTCCATAAAACCATTAGCTGCAATAAAATCAGAAGCTAAAGTTCTTACTCTCTGGGGGTCTGGTTTGGGCGATGTATTTATAGAAGATCTCATATTAGAAGGTAATTCTACATTGTTGTAGCCATAAATTCTTAAAATATCCTCTACAATATCACACTCTCTATAAACATCTACTCTGTAAGTAGGTACTTTTACAATACACTCATCATCAACATCACTTACAAACTCCATATCTAAATACAAAAGAATATTCTTAATAGTATCCTTCCCAATATTCTTTCCTATAAGTTTTTCTATTCTTTCATAGCTTAAATTTACAACTTTCTTCTGAACATCTGCCTCAATAATAACTGTGATATTTCCAACAATAACACCACCTGCTATCTCTTTAATAAGAAGAGCCGCTCTCTTAAGTGCATAAACAGCCATATTAGGATCTACTCCACGCTCAAATCTAAATGAGGCATCTGTCTTTATACCATGTCTCTTAGATGTCTTTCTAACATAAACAGGATTAAAACAAGCACTTTCTAAGAATATATCGGTAGTATGCTCAGTAACTCCACTATCCAAGCCCCCAAATACACCTGCTATACACATTGGCTCCTGCTCATTACAAATCATTAAGTCTTTTTCATCTAATTTTCTCTCTACACCATCTAGAGTAACAAAACGTGTATCTTGCTTACAAAACTTAACTACAACTTTGTTGCCTTTAATCTTAGAAGCATCAAAGGCATGAAGTGGCTGCCCCATCTCCATTAAAATATAGTTTGTAATATCAACTATATTATTTATTGGCCTTAGGCCAATTGCCAATAATCTCTTTTTAAGCCAATCTGGCGATTGTTCAACTTTTACATCTCTAATTGTTATACCTGCATACCTTGTAACTCCCTCCTTGCCTAAAACAGAAACTTCTACACCTTTATCAGTAGGTCTTAAGGCAAATCCTTCCTCTAAACAAATTTTAAAGTTATCAACAGATGGTAACACTAACTCACCACCTAAATTATTTAATCTCAAATATGCGCTTAAATCCCTTGCTACACCTATATGAGATGCTGCATCAACTCTATTTGGTGTAAGACCTATTTCTAATAAAGTATCAGTTTTTAAATTAAAAAATTCTTTTGCAGGGATACCAACCCTAGTATCTCCTTTAAGTACCATAATACCATCATGACTAAGTCCAAGACCCAACTCATCCTCTGCACATAACATTCCAAAAGACTCTACTCCACGTATTTTTGATTTTTTAATTTTTAGCTCTTCACCATTACTAAATGTTAGCTTAGTACCAATAGTAGCCAACATAACTTTTTGGCCTAGTGCAACATTAGGAGCACCACAAACTATTTGTAATAGTTCTCCAGTACCCATATTAACTTTTGTAATGTGCAAATGATCTGAATCTGGATGCATCTCACACTCCACAACCTCAGCGGTAAAAACTCCTTCTAGTCCACCAGGAATTTCTTCTACTAACTCAGAATGTTCAACCTCTAAGCCTATTGAATTTAAAATTTTCTCAACATCTGCTGTATGCAAATTAAACTTTACATAATCTTTTAACCAATTATAGGAAATATTCATATCTTGTATATTTTATCTTACTATTTGCTAAAGCAAATTTTTCTTTCTATTTAAACAATGATTCTACAAATTCTTTTTTATCAAAGACTTGCAAATCCTCAATTTTTTCTCCAACTCCAATAAATTTAACCGGTATTTTAAACTGATCTGCAATACCAATTACAACCCCTCCCTTTGCTGTTCCATCAAGCTTAGTTACCGCAAGTGCTGTTACATCTGTAGCCTTTGTAAACTCCTTTGCCTGCTGATAAGCATTCTGACCAGTAGAGCCATCCAAAACTAATAAAACCTCGTGAGGTGCGTCGGGAATAACCTTGCGCATAACATTTCTAATCTTTGTAAGTTCGTTCATTAGATTAACTTTATTATGTAACCTACCTGCTGTATCTATTAAAACAACATCTGCATCTTGCGCCACTGCAGATTTTAAAGTATCAAAAGCTACCGAAGCAGGATCAGATCCCATATCTTGTTTTACAATTGTAACTCCAGCTCTTTGGCTCCATATTACTAACTGATCTACCGCCGCAGCTCTAAAAGTATCTGCCGCACCTAATACAACTTTTTTTCCGCTTCCATTTAACCTAGATGCTAACTTTCCTATTGTTGTAGTTTTACCAACTCCATTAACCCCTACAACCATTATAACATATGGTTTTTTTGTAAAATCAAAGACAGGAATTTCATTATCATCGGCATCGTGTGTTACATTTAATAATTTCTCTATTTCTACTCTTAATATAGAGTTTAGCTCAATAGTATTTAGATATTTATCCCTGGCAACTCTTTCTTCTAAACTCTCTATAA
>CAXYUL010000243.1:0-3228 GCA_964292095.1 uncultured Bacteroidales bacterium
TGGTTTTTTAAAAATACCAAACATAGCACTCCCACTTCCACTCATAGAGGCATATACAGCACCCATATCATACAAATCTTTCTTATATTGCTCTAATTGCGGAAATTGAGCAAAAACAGATCTCTCAAAATCATTAACAATCACATCTTTCCACTGCTCAATAGGCAATAAAATAAGCTCCTCTAAAGGCCTCTCATCTGCAAAAATTTCTGACTTTGCTCTCAAATTTCTTGGCACAATTCCTCTATAAGCCTGTGCCGTTGATACAAAAAAGGGAGGATAAACTAATTTTATAAAATAATCATCGTCAAGTGAATAATTTAAAGGATAAAGAAGCTCACCCCTACCTTTGCCCAACATAGCCCTATTATATATAAAAAAGGGGCAATCACTCCCTAAACCAGCTGCAATTTTAGCCAACTGCTCATCAGAAATACCTAAAGAAAAAAGTTCATTCAATCCCTTAAGCGTAAAAGAAGCATCAGACGATCCCCCACCTAAGCCAGCTCCAACTGGAATTTGTTTATGTAAATGTATTTTTACTCCCGACAATTTATATCTCTCATTTAGAGCATTGTAGGCCAATACACATAAATTTTCATTAGGGTTACCAGGATATGTAATTCCACTTTGATGCATTGTGCAACCAGAAATATCACTTTTACTTATTTCTAAAACATCACAACTCTCAACGGGTAAAAAGAGGGTTTCAAGGTTATGAAACCCATCTTCCCTCTTTTCCAGAACCTTTAAACCAAGATTAATCTTGGCGTTTGGGAACAAAACTATACTCATAAAATCAAATTATCCGCATTTAGAATATCCACAATTCATACAAACCAAGCAGCCTTCTTGATAAACAAGATTATTTGAATTGCACTTTGAACATTTTTTCCCAGTATCGTCTTTAGTCCCATCTGGTATATACCTCTTCAAACTCCTCTCAACGCCATTTTTCCAAGTATTTATAGCCTCACTATCTAACTGCAAACCATTAATCAAGTTAATAACATCTACAATAGGCATTCCGTGCCTTAATACGCCAGATTTTAATTTTGCATAGTTCCAATACTCTTTATTAAACATATGAGAAACTCCACCAACAATATTTGTATAACCGTATTTATCTATAAACTGAAAATCATAACGTGTTTTTCCTGTTTTAATATCTTTCTCTTTAACAATAAAGCCCTTTTCTACAGATTTTGGAATACTTCTACTTTCCTCATCAACAAGTCCTGTAAATATCTCATAAGGGGCACCATTTAATTTACCAACAAGTGCTATCCACAACTCATTTCCATTTCTAAATCTAATTACATCAGCCTCTAGAGATTTTGGTCTCTCTTTTGGTTTTATTGCCATAGACTCTGTCTTATCCTCCTTTGCTGCCACTAGAACGCCTGCTCTAGAGCCATCTCTATAAACAGTAACACCTTTACATCCAACCTCCCAAGCTGTTTTGTAAACATCAGAAACCAAATCTTCTGTAACCGAATTAGGCAAATTAACAGTAACACTAATAGAGTGATCTACCCATTTTTGAATACTTCCCTGCATTTTTACTTTTGCAATCCAATCAATATCATTTGATGTCGCTTTAAAATATGGCGATTTCTTTATCAACTCTTCTATCTCACCAACCTTCATTTTTTTAACACTATCAGCACTATAACCATTAACCTCACACCATATTAAAAACTTATGATGGAACACATAATACTCTTCCCAACAATCCCCAACATCGTCCTTAAATGTAATAACAACATTTTTATCATTTGGATTAACTTTTCTCCTTCTTATGTAAAAAGGTAAAAATACTGGCTCTATTCCAGATGTAGTTTGCGTCATAAGACTAGTTGTTCCAGTTGGAGCAATTGTAAGCATAGAAATATTCCTTCTTCCATGCTTAATCATATCTTTATAAAGCTCCTCACTTTCTGTCCTTATCCTATCTATCATTGGATTATTTACCTCCCTATTAGAGTCATAAATAGGAAAGGCTCCTCTTTCCTTTGCCATAACAACAGAAGATCTATAAGCAGCTAAAGCTAAATTCTTTTGAATATATACTGCAAAATCTATTGCTTTATCACTTCCATATCTAAGACCTAAAGCTGCAAGCATATCACCCTCTGCTGTAATACCTAAACCCGTTCTTCTTCCACCTAAAGATTTCTCTCTAATTTTTTCCCATAGCTCCAATTCTGTTCTTTTTACATCAGCCTCTTCTGGGTCATGTTCTATCTTAGAAATTATAGCATCAATCTTCTCCATTTCTAAATCGATAAGGTCGTCCATTAACCTCATAGCCTTAGCAGAATGGTCTTTAAATAATTCTAAATTAAATTTTGCCTTATCTGTAAAAGGATTTTCTACATAAGAGTACAAATTAAGCGCAATTAATCTACAAGAATCGTAAGGACATAAAGGAATCTCACCACATGGATTAGTACTTACTGTTTTATATCCTAAATCTGCATAACAGTCTGCAAGCGATTCTCTTATTACCGTATCCCAAAATAAAACGCCAGGTTCAGCCGACTTCCAAGCATTATGAATTATCTTTTTCCATAAATTTCTTGCATTAATACTTTTAATTACCCTTGGATTAGCCGACTCAACAGGATATTGCTGTTTATATTGCTCTCCGCTAATAGCAGCTCTCATAAACTCATCATCTAATTTTACAGACACATTGGCACCTGTAACCTTACCTTGCTCCATTTTAGCATTAATAAAATCCTCAGAATCGGGATGCTTAATAGAAATAGATAACATTAGTGCACCCCTACGCCCATCTTGAGCAACCTCTCTTGTAGAGTTAGAGTACCTCTCCATAAAAGGAACAACACCGGTAGAAGTTAGAGCACTATTTAATACAGCACTACCTGCTGGGCGAATATGAGATAAATCGTGTCCTACACCACCCCTACGTTTCATTAATTGAACCTGCTCTTCATCTATTTTTAATATTCCTCCGTAAGAATCTGCTGGCTTATCGTGGCCAACTACAAAACAATTAGACAAAGATGCTATTTGATAACTATTTCCTATGCCAGTCATAGGCCCCCCCTGAGGAATAATATACTTAAAATCCTTTAACAACTCATATATTTGATCCTCGCCCATTGGATTAGGATATTTTTTTTCTATTCTTGCAAATTCTTTTGCCAGCCTATGGTGCATATGCTCTGGCGATTTTTCATATAAGTTGCCAAAAGAATC
>CAXYUL010000244.1:0-3226 GCA_964292095.1 uncultured Bacteroidales bacterium
AGTAATCAAAATATTCTACACCGCACTTATCTAATTGTTCATTAAAAATCTCTTTCGCCTTTGCTAAATCACTTACAAGCCATGTAGGCATTTTATTAGTTAGCAGAAAATCTTTTCTTGGAAAATCTTTTAATAGTGTTCCAATAGCTTCTCCAGATTTGCCTTTGTGATAATTGTATGCAGTATCGTAATAGTTGATTCCATGGTTATAAGCATAATCTACTAGTTCTTTAGATTTTGCCATGTCTATTTTCTTTACTTTCTTTCCATCTTCCTCTACCTCAAATGTTGGAAACCTCATACATCCAAAACCTAATAGGGATATTTCTATATTAGCATCCTTATCTAGTCTGGTAGCCATTTTTAGAGTCCCATCTTCTGCTTCTTTTTTTAAATTACTAAAAACATTACTTTTAGCTAATGCAAATATCCCTGTTACTCCAACAAGTGTAATTCCAATATACTTAATTGCATTTCTGCGAGATATTTTGTTTTGATTTTCTTGTTCCAACATTTCTTAGATATTATTATATTGTTTTATTAAAAAATTCTCTCAAAATTAACAATAATTAATTCTACTAGCAAAAATAATTGGTTTTATAATACAGAAATATAGCTAATTATTGCCACTTGTTTCATCACCTTCTCCATCATCAGAATCTTCATAGAAAGGGTAAACGCTAATATTTAATATAGATTTTTGGCCAAGAGCAAGTTCTGAACAAGCGTAAACCCCATTAGGAAAATTAGTATACAAGTTAAGATTGCTATCTGTATATAGGACGTGTATATAATATTTAACACTTTTAAGATTTTTAAATAAAAATTCTCCTTTTTCATTAGTATTTCCAACGCAAACCTCATTTTCTAGAGACAACCAATCCTCAAAATTATCATAAATTCTCACTTGCGCATTTTTAGCTAATTTACCTACTTCTTTATCGGAATCTATAGAAGGTTCTTCTACACAATTAACAATAACTAATAATTGTGGTTCTTCCTTAGAACAAGATGTAATACTTATTGCAAATACTATTGCAATAAAAAATAGCGTAATATTCTTTTTCATAATTACATAGTATAGTTTAGTTCTGGATTAAATATTAGAGGGGCATTTTGGCTAGCATTGGTTCCTGCAAGATCTATAGACCATTCTTTTTTAAACAATTCTATAGAATATAGTTTCCAAATTTGCTCCCATTTACCAACTTCCCATCTTAAAATTTTTAATTTAAAGTTTATGCCGGCTTGTACTCCAACCTCACATCCCACACCAATATTAAGTTTAGGTTTCTCTGTTATAGGTATCTTAGCCTCTAAACCAATCTCGGCATAACCTCCAGCAAATACCTCTCCTAAATAGGCCCCATAGAACCCATATTCTATATTTGGCCCTATCATTGCATTTAATCTAGCAGCAAGAGCAACGTTAATTACAGGCTGCTTAAATTCAAATTTAGATTTATTCTCTTTAATAGGAATCCATGTTCCATTATCCCACTTTGTTCCAACTTTTGCAGAAGCAGAATAACTAATACCGGTTTTTAAATTTATTTCTCCCGACAAACTAACACCCGATTTAAATCTTACTCCAGGAGCATAGTTAAATACAACAGGAACAATTCCTATAAAAAATAATTTATGACATTTTTTTTGGAATATAATCTTATCTACAATAGGAAAGTCTTTTTTGCCACTAGCTGCAATGCTAATAGGTAAATCTATATCTATACCTGCACCTGCATATGCCTCAAACTTTTTTAATTTAAACCAACTAATTTTTAAAGAAAAACCAACTCCTCCCCAAGTATGAATTTTTGGCACACAAGAGAACTTAAAGTTTCCATCTTTCTTTTCTATTGGAATTTTAGTGTTAATATCAAAACCTAGTTTTATACCAGCTTTGGTATTAGCATTTGGATTTCTATGATCTACAACAATGGGATTGTTATTTTCGTCGTAATAAATACTTTTGGCAGGGTGTAATATACCTTGTTCATCTATAAGTGACCTAAATGAATTTGGATTATTGGAACTTTTAGTATCAGCTTCTTGATTATAGTATTCTTCAACCTCTGCTTTTACTGCTAGATTATTAAATACCTCTTCCATAGGAATTATACTAATACCTAAATTAAATCTATCTCCAGCATCTTCTACACTATTAATCTTGGTATTTATTACTGTAGTATCGTTAAGATATAAAACTAGTTTTTCATTTATTTCTGGCTTATCCTTTATCTTATTAATGTAGGCTTTGCTCACACTTATGAGTGATGTGTCGGGACTTATAATCTTAATGTCTCCAAAATTTGTTCCCTTACCTTCTCCTTTGGTAAGAAAGTCCTCAAAGCTATAAATATCCAATTGGGATGTGTCTATTTGGCAGAAAAAATCTTTTTCTTCAAAAGTTAATTTTTCGCCTTTATCTACTACTTCTATTGGTTCCTTTGTACATGCAAAAAGAGTAAGCAGATAGAATGAAATTAAAAATACTTTTTTCATTTATGATAATTTATTTGGGTTAAATATTACCCTGCAAAGATATTGGTTTTTATAGTTATGTAGGTAGCATTTTTACAACATTTAGGTGCCATTTTTATAGTTTATTAATGTTTTATTACTATAAGCTAGAATAGTGCGAGAGCGTTCACCTTTATTACGTTGTGCAAACAATAGTAAGCTAAGCAAAAAATAAATGAGCATAGCCGAAAATATTGTTCCAAAGTATATATATTGCATAAATTTACTATAGTCTTGTGGCTATTATTAATTAGCCACCACAAAATTAAGAAAAATAATATTTGAGTTTCAATTTTTTTATAATTTTTTATTTAATAAATATATATTAGCACTGATGTATTATTAATTATTTTTTGTTGTAGCCAAAGGATTTGAATCTAAGTATTACATTTTCAGATATGTTTTTTTTGTAAAAGCTTAGCTCTTGTAAATGATAATTGCCTTTTTTAAAAATAAAATCTAAAGATTTAATATAGTAGTTATTGGAATTAAATCCATCAACTATCAATACATTATAATTGTTGTTTACACTAACTTTAACGGTATCGTTTAGTTGTGCTTTTTGGGAGCTGCTTGTCCAGTTTAGAGGATTAATACATAAAGCGCTTGGTGATAGCTCTTTACATATTGCATCTGGGCTAGATACAGAATTATAACAAATGGTTACACCAATATCATTATTGCTTTTAGCTGCTTTTATTTG